>CAYNTC010000041.1:0-12545 GCA_964399795.1 uncultured Pirellulales bacterium
CATTGATGTTTAT
The DNA here is from genome assembly GCA_964399795.1 of uncultured Pirellulales bacterium. Taxonomy (GTDB): domain Bacteria; phylum Planctomycetota; class Phycisphaerae; order Sedimentisphaerales; family Anaerobacaceae; genus CAYNTC01. Next base: position 14 of record CAYNTC010000041.1, read on the forward strand.
AAACGTAATAAAGCTTTACCAATATCATGAGGTAGTACCAAAGATTTAGAAATGATGCATAAGGCTGAAAAGAATTCATAACAAAAAGTTTATGAGGCTGGTGAGTGCGTATTTGTCGAGTACAAATTCAGAACTTTAGGAATTTTGCTAATCTTGATGTCAAACTTGGTCAAAACGCTGTGATAGTCGGTGGGAATAAGATTGGTAAATCTAATTTACTGCATGCGCTAAGACTTGTGCTTGATCCTTCTTTGCCAGATTCAGCCCGAAATCTTCGTGAAGAAGACTTCTGGGATGGATTATCTCGTCCATTGAGGAATGAAGATCGAATTATCATCTCAGTTGATATTACAGATTTCGAAGAAAACGAGAACCAGCTTGCGGTATTATCTGAGAACCTCATTGTGCCGCATCCAATGGTCGCTAGGCTTACTTACGCATGGCAACCTTTACCAGGTCTGGAATATGGCCCCAGAAAGGACGCAGATTATGAATTTTTCGTGTATGGAGGAGACAGACCTGAGAATCGCATCAGCTATGAAGTTCGTCGTCGCCTTCCGATGGAGCTTTTGCCTGCGTTGCGGGATTGTGAAGGTGATCTCGCTCGGTGGACACGCTCACCCCTTCGACCACTGCTAGACAAAGCCGCCGGAGAAATAGATCGCAATGAGCTTGAAAATTTAGCGAAGGGTGTCGACGAAGCTACACAGGAACTTGCTGAACTTAACGAGGTTAAGTTAGTTGCTGAGTCTGTTTCAGATAAGTTGATTGACATGGTTGGTTCGGCTCAAGCATTAGAGACATTGTTACGCTTTTCTCCTACTGATGCTGACAAATTGATACGTGCATTGCGAATCTTCATTGATGGTGGGAAGCGAGGCATTTCAGATGCCAGTCTTGGCTCAGCCAATCTGCTTTACTTCGCGTTGAAAACACTTGAGTACCAGCAATTGGTTGAGGACGGAGAACGAGATCACACCTTCTTAGCCATAGAGGAACCGGAGGCTCATTTACATCCGAATCTTCAGCGGCTTGTTTTCTTAAACTATCTCAAATCACGTGGTGAAGCTGAAGACGAAGGCACAATGCAATCATTCACGATTTTAATGACAACCCATTCACCACACATTGCTAGTGTAACACCACTTAAGGATTTCGTCGTTTTGCGACTTAATCAGGATGGGAACGCTACGGAAGCGATATCAACAGCTGACCTCGACCTGTCTGATGAGGAAATTGCTGACCTTGAGCGATATATAGACGTTAATCGGGGTGAGTTGTTGTTTGCCAGAGGTGTAATTCTTGTTGAAGGCGATGCAGAAAGATTCCTTGTTCCGATCTTGGCGAAAAACATTGGTTGTGACCTTGACGAGTTAGGCATTTCTGTTTGTTCGATTTCTGGTACTAACTTTTACCCCTATTTGATTTTGATTGGGCCGTATGGCCTAAATCTACCTCTGGCAGCACTCACGGACTATGATCCTCAAAAACCAAAGAAAAATGGAACTGCTAGAAATCCTCTTGGCCCTGAGCGAGTAGTCAATCAGATGATGTCTGCAATGGTAGATAAAGAAACATGGGATGCTAATGAGTTTGATGACCTCTTAAAGATGGCCCCTGATAACGGGATGTTCCTTAACTCTTATACATTTGAAGTGGACCTATTCAAAGCTGGTCTTGCCGCTGAGTTCGTTGAAACCATGAATGCTCTCAGCACTAATACTAAGATGAAAGAGAGGATTCAGGGTTGGGCGGAGGATACTGATTCTTTAGATATCGATGCATTTCTGAATGATATCGAGACTGTCGGCAAGGGACGTTTTGCACAACGTCTTGCGTGCATAATAGCTAAATCTAGTACAGAGAGTTGTCCAGAATATATCGCTAATGGAGTGAAGTATGTCGCCGACAGATTCTAGTGGTGCTAAGCCCCTGTATATGCTCGCAGCAGAGCAACTTCGTAAGAATGAAGGACAGTGGCAAGCATACAACTCCACTGGTAACTGTGTCATCCTTGCTGGTCCAGGTGGTGGTAAGACAAAAACGCTCACTATAAAACTTGCTAAGATGCTTGCAGAGGATGTACATCCCCCACGGGGGATAGCTTGCATCACCTACAACAACCAGTGTGCGAGAGAGTTGAAAAAGCGATTATCAAAATTAGGAATTGAGGATGGCAGAAGAGCGTCGATTGGTACGCTACACTCATTCTGCTTGAAACATATTGTGCTTCCTTATGCCCATCTTACACCGTTGCCGAAGAAATACCCGATCACAGTAGCCTCGGCCGGAGAGGCTAAAAAGCTGCAGCAAGAAGCTTTGGACAAAACAATTGGTAGTGAGCGCTGGGGCCCAAGATTCGACAAATATCGACGTAACCATTTAGACAGAACTAAAGCCGATTGGCAGTCAGACGATGAAGACGCTGCACGTGCAATTGAGACGTATGAGTCACTTCTTGACCAGCAAGGGTTGATTGACTTTGATGGGATGGTCCTAATAGGTCTTCACCTTGTACAAAACTATGAATGGATTCGAAAAGCTTTGGCTGCTCGTTTTCCCATACTAGTTGTTGATGAATACCAGGATCTGGGACATGCCCTTGACTGCATCGTACAGTGTCTATGTTTCGAAGCAGGAATTAGATTGGTTGCTGTAGGAGACCCAGATCAATCCATCTACGGTTTTACGGGTGCTGAGCCATCACTTCTTAAACGTCTTGCTGGAAGAAATAATATTGAAACAGTCCAACTACGTTTGAATTATCGTTGCGGATCCTCAATTATCCAAGCATCCGAAGTGGCACTTGGTGAAGAACGAGACTTTCAATCAAGTCGGGATGAACCAGGAGTATTATTTTTTCATGAAAGACCTTCTGGCATAGAAGATCAAGCTGATTTTGTATGTAAGACCATAATACCTGAAGCACTTAAGCGGTATTCTGGACGGAAGCTTGGCGACATCGCAGTTCTTTATCTGGATAAGAATGACGGCAATGTTATCGCTAATTCAGTAAGTGAGACTGGATGGAAATTCATTCGCATTGATAGTAACAATCCCTATCAGCCTTCCCCGGTAACATATTGGCTTGAGGACTGTGCTGCTTGGTGTGGAGGTGCCTGGAAAACAGGAGAGATACCCTTATCTGAACTTATCCACCGATGGCTAGCATTTAATGAAAGTCTATGTACGGACAAGGAACGGCGTATCACGCAGGTCAACTTGGTCAGATTTCTTCAGGGTCACCGTGAACCAAACATGTCACTTAATAAGTGGCTCAAAAGTTTCCTAGCTGAAGGACTTCAAACCACTTTGGAACGAGAGCCCAGACTTCGTGATGATAAAGAAAAAGTTGCGAAGCTACTTGAGATCACATCTCCGGGCGATCCTCTTGAAGCTTTTACGGTTGCATTTTTTGGTGGACAAGGAGGATCGCCTGAGCATTTGAATCTAACAACGCTTCATTCTGCAAAAGGACTCGAGTATGATGTTGTTATAATGCTTGGGCTTGAAGATGGCCGGATTCCATATTACAATGATTCGGATGAAATAATACGTGAAAAGCGAAGACTCTTTTATGTAGGCTTAACGCGTGCTCGGTATGAGGTTCATTTTCTGTATTCTGGTTGGTATTCAAATCAATACGGTCGGGTATTTCGGAGTGGGCGGTCAAGATTTGTTCGTGAAGTAGAAGCAGAATTGTCTTGACAATAGTATCTTTCTATCTGCCTACAATCTCAGATAATACTTTTTAATCATAAACCGGGGATAGTCGTATTTTTGAGGCCCATGGATCATGGAAGGCAAGTGTTCATTGAATGGGACTCGATTTTCCTTCCACTGCAGTAAGGTATACTGTGTAGATTTTCTTGATAATTGGGTTAGTATTTCCGCCTCTGGGGGATTTGAGTAAGCCCGTAGTCCGGGCAATTCTTTAATACTTTTTAACTGGTTTTTGCCCGAACCTGAGTAAACTGGGATTATTGATGCTGGGTGTATGCATAATCACCCGGCTTTCCTTTTTTAGCCAACCGCCGACATGTTTTACAGGGCCTTTTGGCATACCTGAAATATTTAACAGGCAGACAATATTGGCTTTTTATCCGGCCGCATAAGGTCTTGAGCCTGTTATCCGCTGCAGTGCAGTGTGCAGTCTTTATTCTGCCGTTTACCTTTGTATTACCCCGTTCTGCAAATATTTCCCTGAGCCTTTTTCTAACGGCCTGGACACCTTTGCTGTCGAGCAGCTCCGTGGCATCTTCAATTGCTGCTTTCCTTGTAGATGACCGTTTATTCGTGACCGAGCAGCCGGTCTGAAGCTCAAAGACACTCCAGCCGCTGGAAGTATTTGTGTAATTTTTGCTAAGACCAAAAGACAGACCTTCCCACGTGAACAAATAGCCCTGGCACTTTGTACCGTCCGCTGTTCTGAACTCAATTTTATCCATCTTTATACCTCGCTTTCAAAATTGAACATCTGATGTATACAACCGGATAGATGTTATGGTTAATCAATTCTCTAACGACCATAACGTTTAACGTTGTAATTCATTCCCTTGACACACAGCCGAGATCTTTTAACAGTTTATCCAGGATTCTTATTTCATAGGCAAACTGCCGAGACTGCTCGCCGCCAACGTCGATACTGGTAAGGACGTCACCGAGCCGGTCGATGATTTGCTGTTTACTGAGAAGCAACATATTGAATGGTTGGTAACCGTTCACGGGTATAATCGCTGTTTTTACGTCGAAAAAGCAGTTCCTTTGTATTCTGTGTGCCGTTTTAGCGTATAGTATTATTCAAAATCGCAGTTTTCCGACCAGAAAAGGCATTTTAAGGCCGTGAACGGTTACAATGGTTGATATTCATGCTCAGGCTGTTCAACCAGTTTACCTTTGACGCTTTCGAACTGGACGTCATCACCAGCAACAAACTCCTGATGGATACACCTGAATTTGCCTTTGTTGTCCCTGCGGTATTTCTGGACAACGAAACCGATCGTGATTTTGTTGAACTCAAGCGACCCGGATAAATCGAACTTTGTCTGCTTGCCTTCGCTGTCGATTACTACCAAGACAGGCCCGAAGACATCTTCAGCGCGCATCATCTGCCATGCGGTTTCGGCAGCCTTTCTTTTATTGTCAGCACCTACATCGATTGCATATACAACCCTGTACAATAGCTGGCCACCTCGCTCTTTGGGCGGCGGGCTTATTTTGTAATCTTTGCTGCTCATTTCCGAACCTCCTCTCCGAACATCTCAGGTGCGATCTCTGCAAGAGTCTTCGGCTTCCAGAACTTATCGCGTTCCACGGGCAATCCGAGAGGGCCGCGAACGCTTTTCAATTCGGACAGGCTGAAATAACCAAGCTCTTTACACTGGCCGTCCACTAGGCCGAAGAAAGTATCCTTTCCATCGAACTCGGTTGCGTAAAATGTGAAATTACTGTCAGGTGTGAACAGTTTAAGATAGCAGATTGCTTCGCCTCCTTTGCCGTCCTGGGAATACAACGGCGGCAGTTTACTCCGGATTTGTTTTGTTAATAGTTTCATAATAACCTCCAATCGTTTCTAACCTTTACTTTCAGATTCACCTTGGTCGAACTTCCATATTCTGATCCGTTCATAGTCGCCTGCCTCCTGGCTGATTTTTTCTATGGCTTTGTCGACATCTTCTTCGCCGAGAAAACGGAAAAGAATCCGGAGCTTGCTATGAATGAGATGTGAGCACTTCGTTACGAAGTAATCAAAATCGGTAAGTTTCTGATCGAAACGCAGTGGCTCTGCGTCCCTGTCCTGTGTGGCGATTTCCAGAAACAGGTTTCGCAGCATGAACTGCACTTCCTTTTCGCCATCCTTTAGCCAGAAACAATGCCCCAGGCACTGGCCGGTTTCCCTGAACTGTATCTGTAATGCCTTTAGAACCGCCCGTATCTGGCCTATTATGAGTGGTGTCGCAAAACGCAGAAAAGCAGCTATGGCGATAATATCTTTGTGATTTTTCATTTTGGTACCTTTCGAAAAAATGGATGTCTGTTTTGTTGCTGAAAGAATGAATGAGTAAGGCAAGACACTGATGTTCTTGCGTTGGACGTGGGTATTACAGGTGTTCGATATAATTACGGCTGGGAAAACCCAATTGTTAATGAACTGGATTTACAGGCGTTATTGAAGGCCTGAATAGACTGCCCGATTCATTGATGATTGGACAGGCGTGATGATGTGATATTTGATGAAAATGAAACCAAGGACCAACTATCAGCTAAAAAGAGATGATGCATTAAGAGATTCACGCAGGCGATGTGCGGATTAAGCGATTAAAGCACTCGGAGGGTTTTTCGGCTGCAAATCTCAAAAAATATGCCAGATACTGTCATTATGCGACAGTTTTGTTAAATATTTATTGCAATGTTGCCGACATGCTTTATAATTGACAAAAACTGTCATATTCCGACAGCAGATGATAAAATATACGGTTTAATTATGAAAAGATTAACGGAAAAAGTTTTTGAATGCCTTCTATATAGCGATTTCAGCAACGAGGATGTAGTAACACTGTTTCCTGACAGCGAGGACAGCAGATACGGGCTTGTCAAGCGGGCAATTGCCAGCGGGGAAGTGATCCACATCCGCAGGGGCTTGTACTGCCTTGCTCCAAAATATCAAAAGAAAAAAGTCAATCTTTATTCTCTGGCCCAGCGTATCTATGGTCCATCGTATATTAGCCTGGAATCTGCCCTTAGCTGGCATGGCTGGATTCCTGAAGCTGTATATACCCTTACAAGCGTATCATTCAGTAAGTCGAAGGAATTCAAAACGCCGCTGGCGGTTTTCAGTTACAATCGCGTTACGCAGAAAGTATTTTATGCCGGCGTTGAAAGGCTTACCGATCAGGAGGATAACGCTTTTTTGATGGCAACGCCTCTAAAGGCATTAGCTGACTATGTGTACGTTTATAAGAAGGACTGGGCCGGAATTGAACCTGCTGCTGAAAGCCTGCGAATTGAGCGGGAAGAATTTGAATCAGTTACCAATGAACAAATCAATTCGTTAATTGAAAACTACAATAGCCGCAGAATTAAGAAGTTTCTCAAAGGACTGAAGAAGGATTTAGAACGGTGAGCATCAAAATCATTCAGGACAGGTTAGAGTCTTATCAATGCAAAACTGCTTTCGAAGAAGAACAGGCCTTGAGGGAAATTACCCAGGAAGTTTCTCTTGCAGCCCTGTCAAGAACGGATTTCTTCAAGTTTGCTGCATTTCAAGGTGGCACGTGCCTTCGCATCTTCTACGGCACAAACCGGTTCTCGGAGGATTTTGACTTTCTTCTGAAAGAGCGTAACAAAGATTTCAACCTGAAGCCTTATTTGAAAAGCCTCTCGGATGAGCTAAGTGCTTATGGGTACGAGCTTGAAGTATCTGACCGCTCGAAAGCCGACGCAGCGGTTAAAAAGGCATTTATTAAAGATTCTTCTATCGGCAAGGTTTTGCAGTTGAATTACCTGAAGGCCGACAGGTCAATACGCAAGATCAGAATCAAACTGGAAGTCGACAGCAATCCTCCCGAAGGCAGCAATTATGAAATCAAGTATCTGGACTTTCCGTTCGTAAGCTCGGTAACGGTTCAGGACCTGCCGAGTTTGTTTGCCGGTAAAATCCATGCCTTATTGTGCAGAGAATACGCAAAGGGACGGGACTGGTATGATTTTATCTGGTATACGAGCAGAGGTACCGGGATTAACTATAAATTCCTTGCTTCCGCTCTAAAACAACAGGGACCGTGGCAGGGACAAGATTTAAAGATTAACAAGGATTGGATCTTGAAAGCGCTTCGGGAAAGGATTTGTTCTTTGGATTGGAGCCAGGCAAAAGAAGAGATCAAGCGATTCGTTCGGCCTAACGAACTTGCGTCTATCGATCTGTGGTCAAAGGAGTTGTTTCTCGACCGTTTAGATAATTACGCTTCTAAGATTAGTTGAATACGAAAGACATGAAAGAAAAAAATAAACTTGCGTAAGAACCATAATTTTCTTCACTGCTAAAAGAGGTTTTATATTAAGGACTATTCGTGACGGAATTAAAAATTGCTATTAGCACCGTTTGCATTAAAATGCTTGCAGTAACATAAATATTAACAGGAAATAGTGTTGTGCTTCAGCAGCTGTTAGTAAACGGGTTGATCGCAGGCGGCATATATGCCCTTGTCGCACTGGGGTTCAGTGTGATTTACAGAACGGTGAAGTTCTTCCACTTCGCTCACGGTGCGGTCTATGCTGCAGGGGCTTATTTCGGATATACGCTTGCGATTCAATTGAAGCTGCATTTCGTTCTGGCGTTTTTACTGGCGATGGTCTTTGCAGCACTTGTAGGAATACTGATTGACCGCATTGTATATCGCCCGCTTCGCAAGAAAAATGCCTCCAACCTGATTTTGCTGCTTGCTTCTTTTGGAATATTCGTCTTTGTTCAGAATCTTATCCAGCTTATTTACGGTGCTCAGATTTTGTCCCTGCGAACCGGCCCCGTCAAAGAGGGATATCATATTTTCTCAGCAGTTATCACGCCAACCCAGATTCTGATTTTGACCGTGTCGGTATTGTTGATGTTTCTGCTTTGGGCATTTATCAAGAAAACCAAGCTGGGCAAAGCCATGCGGGCAGTCTCTGACGATGCGGTTGCAGCCAGTGTTGTGGGGATAAACCCGGAGAAAACCATAATGGCATCATTTGCGCTGGGCTCGGCTTGGGCTGGAGCGGCCGGGGTGCTGATAGCCCTCGAAACCAACCTTGAACCAACCATGGGTTTTGCTGCGATACTCAAAGGTATCATTGCTTCTATAATTGGTGGTATAGGAAGTATTCCGGGAGCAATGTTCGGTGGATTTTTTCTTGGTATCGCGGAGAATCTTGGGATAGCCTGGATATCGTCGGGCTGGAAAGATGCTATCGCATTTGCAATTCTGATTGTATTCCTGCTTATCCGGCCACAAGGAATAATCGGCGTTAAAAACAAGGAGGAAACGGTCTGATATGGAATACATTCTGCACATTCTAGTCATCTGCGGGATTTACAGCATACTTACGCTCAGTCTAAATCTTATTGTAGGTTATACCGGCCTGGTTTCTATCGGTCACGCTGCATTTTTCTGTATAGGTGCTTATATCTCAGCACTACTGAGTTTGAATTTAGGAATGTCGCCCTGGATAGGACTTATCCTTGCAGGGTGTGGTGCTGGCGTTTTGGGTTTGGTGATCGGAACTCCTTCGCTCAGGCTTAAGGGTGATTATTTGGCGCTGGCAACGGTGGGAGCGGGGATAATTGTTTATCAAATCGTCAAGAATTGGGTTTCAGTAACACGTGGTCCTATGGGGCTGCCGGGAATACCAAGCTTTTCGGTCTTCGGATATATACTTGATGCCACCTGGTCATATTTGATTCTGGTGATATCAATAACTGCAATTTCTGTATTCGTTATCAGGCGTTTGGTAATCGGCTCTTATGGCAGGGTTTTAAAGTCTATCCGTGAAGATGAAACCGCTTCTCAGATGCTCGGCAAAAACACGGTTGGTTATAAGTTACAGGTTTTTGTCGTCGGAGCTTTCTTTGCAGGCATTGCCGGTAGCCTGTATGCCCACTACATAACTTTCATAGACCCGTCAAGCTTCACCCTGCTGGAGTCAGTGACAATTCTTCTTATGGTGATACTCGGCGGGATGGCAAGTATTAGGGGTTCACTGGTAGGAGCTGTAGTCCTTGTAATATTTCCAGAGCTTCTGCGATTCCTTGGTATGCCAAGCTCCGTAGCTGCTCCTGTCAGGCAGATGATTTACGGCTTGCTTCTCGTAATCCTTATGATGAAACGGCCGCAGGGCCTGTTTGGCAAGTTCAGGTTCACGTAATATGAAAATACTTGAAGTTAAAAAACTGAAAAAAGAATTTGACGGAGTCAAGGCAGTTGACGATTTATCTTTCACTCTCAACAAGGGGACTATAACCAGCCTGATCGGTCCTAACGGCGCGGGCAAGACGACTGTTTTCAACATCCTTTGCGGCCTCTGTGTGCCCGATTCTGGGACTGCTTATCTCGATGGCAAACGGATAACCAATTTACCTACTCATAAAGTTGCTAAAGCTGGCCTAGGCAGAACCTTCCAGAACATAAGAATCTTCCCACAGATTACAGCTCTGGAGAACTTAATGCTTGCCACAAAAACTCCTGTTGGCGAAAGCATATCCGGAGCACTAAGCCAGACAAATAAAGTGAGGGAGGAGGAAAAAGAAGCCGAAAAACAGGCTGTAGAATACCTCAACTTTGTGGGCTTAACTGGGAAGAAAGACCAGCTGGCGTAGAACCTCTCACACGGCCAGAGAAAACTCCTTGAACTTGCAAGAGCCTTAGCGACCGGAGCACAATTGCTTCTGCTTGATGAACCCACAGCCGGTGTATATCCGGAGACTAAAACCAAGATACTGAAATTGCTACAGGAACTAAGGGATAAAGGTAAAACCATCCTGTTTATTGAACATGATATGAAGACTGTTATGGGAATATCAGAGACTGTGATTGTGATGAGTTGTGGAGAAAAAATAGCTGAAGGCTCACCGGGCGAGATTAAGAAAAACGAACAGGTGATAGAAGCTTATCTGGGGAGGGATGATGACTCTGCTTGAAGTTAAAAACCTAACGGTATATTACGATTCCATCAAAGCCCTGGATAATATCTCCTTCCGGGTTGAACCTGGAGAGATTGTTGCAATGATTGGGCCTAACGGTGTAGGTAAGAGCACCGCGTTAAATGCAGTCGCCGGTGTAATACCACTTACGGGCAAAAGCAGCGGAGAGATTGTTTTTAACGGGGAGAGAATTAATAATTTACAGCCTTATCAGTTAGTGAAAAAGGGCATCAGCCTTATCTCCGAAGGTCGTCGCATATTTGTCTCCATGACCGTTCTTGAGAATTTGGAAATGGGAGCTTTTACGCTGCATAGCAGAAAAAAGGTTGAAAAACAATTGAAAGTGGTATTTAATGTGTTTCCAAGATTGGCGGAAAGAAGACAACAACGAGCGGGAACGTTAAGCAGTGGCGAACAACAAATGTTGGCTTTAGGAAGGGCTTTGATGCTTGAGCCAGAATTACTGCTAGTAGACGAACCATCCATAGGCCTTTCACCGAATTTTGTAAAATTGGTTTTTAAGAAACTGAAGGAAATAAATGCCAATGGCACGAGCATCTTACTGGTAGAACAAAATGCACGGGTGTCTTTGAAAAACTCAAACCGAGCTTATTTGTTCGGTATTGGAAAAATCGAAAACGAAGGCACCTCTGCAAAGTTAATAGATGATGAGAAAGTTAAAAAGTTGTTACTTGGATAATGCATTTATAGCATTAAGTGCAATGTTTATTCACCGGGTAGCCAAAATAAAAGAGAGGTATTAAAATGAAAAAGATATGGATTGGTCTTATAATCGTGGTAGCTGTAGTTACAGTCGCCATACTTATCTTTACTCGAATCGGAACCAAATCTGAAGAAATTAAAATAGGGGTTATCACTCCTTTATCTGGTAGCTCTGCAAAGTATGGTATCGATATAAAGCGCGGTTATGATTTAGCTGTAAAAGAAATTAACCAACAAAACGGCATAAATGGAAAAAAATTAAAGCTTATTTATGAAGATAGCGAGGGAAAACCAGATAAAGCTGTGGCAGTTGCGCATAAATTAATTCAACAAGATAAGGTTATAGCTGTATTAGGACCGTTATGGAGTTCTCCGACATTAGCCGTAGCTCCGATTGTCGAAAGAAATAAAGTAGTTTTGTTGTCTTCTGGAGCATCATCTCCTAAGGTTACAAATGCAGGAGATTTCGTTTTTCGAAATGAGATTTCAGATGCATATGGAGCTGAGCAATCAGCAAAACTCTATTATAATCAGGAATTTGAAAAGATTGCAATTATTTATATCAATAATGATTATGGTATAGGTGTCAAGAATGTTACTGTAAAAACTTACAGAGAGCTTGGGGGTAACGTGGTCGTTAGCGAAGCTTTTGAGCAGGATGCAAAAGATTTTCGTACTCAACTTTTGAAAATAAAAGAAGCTAATCCTGAAGCTATTTTAATTGTTAGTTATAAAGAGGCAATTTTAATTCTAACTCAAATGAAAGAGTTAGGTATTGATAAACAGATACTTAGTACACCCTTATTCGAAGACAGTGAAATAATCCAAAAAGTGGGAGAATTGGCGGAAGGAGCCATATATAGCTACTATGGAACTTTTGGCTTAGAAGGAAGGAACGGGCAAAGCAAAAAATTCAAGAAAGAGTTTTTCGACACTTACTCTAACGAACCAGGTTATTATTCTCCTCTTGGTTACGACGCTGTTAAAATTCTTGCGCGAGCTATTCAAAACGCCGATTCAGAAAAACCGACCGATATTAAACAAGCCATGTATAAAATAAAAGATTTTCCGGGTGTTTCAGTGACCTGACCCCGTTTTATGTACCACATGTAATTAGAGAGTTATCAACTTTCT
>CAYNTC010000042.1:0-12281 GCA_964399795.1 uncultured Pirellulales bacterium
ACTTTGCGGGGGTTAAAACAAAATATATCGATTTTGCAAAATCTACTTGTCATCACTGTGTAGATTGAATATAATTCTTAATCCATTTTTTAGTTGGTTATTTATTTTCTGGAGATAAGCTTGTGAACAAGACAGAAATACTTGAGGCAGTTGAGAGCAAGAGCTTAAAAGAAAAGGTGCCACATTTTGAGATAGGTGACGTAGTGGACGTGCACTACCGGATTAAAGAAGGTGACAAGGTACGCACCCAGATCTTTACAGGCACGGTAATCGCTCGTAAGGGACGTGGAATAAACGAGAGCTTCACGGTGCGGAGGATTGTCAACAACGAGGGGGTGGAGCGCATTTTTCCTCTTCATTCACCTAATGTCGTCGATATAAGGCCGATCCGAAGCGGCAAGACAAGACGTGCAAAGCTATATTTTTTACGCCAGCGAACAGGCAAAGCCGTCAAGCTGACTCAGCGCCACAGCGAACACACCGTATCTAATTGATTATTGATTATTGATTATTGATAAATGGTAATTACTCAAACTGACCGAATTTTATACGCCGCCGCAGGCGTATAAAATTGAAAACCAACGTAAATACCTATTTGACAACAATATATTGCCCTTTGTCATTCCCGTGAAACTTGTCCTCGGCTACGACCGGGGAACGGGAATCCAATTTGCTCAAAACTTTAATAGATTCCCGCCCATTCGGCTAGCGCTCAGGGCAGGCCCTGCGCGGCAATGACACAAAGAATAGGTCAGTTTGAGTAAATAATCAATTATCAATTATCAATAATCAATAATCAATACTATAAGCGGTATGCTACTCAGAAGGCATAAATTATTGGCCGACCGGACTCTACTCGGTCAATGGGGAGAGAAACGCTGCGGCAGATTCTTAAAGAAAAAAGGCCTAAAGATACTTACCCGTAACTTCTCCTGCAACAGTGGCGAGATTGACCTTGTTATGGTGGACGCCGATAGAAGTATTGTTTTTGTTGAGGTCAGAACACGAGTTGATGAAAATTTTGCGACGGCTGAGGCCTCGATAACATCTAAGAAAAAGGCCCGATTGCTCAAAACGGCTCGCTACTTTCTTGCAAAGCACAATATAGAAGATCGGCCCTTCCGTTTCGATATTGTTACGATAGTACTCGGTCAAACCGGACGTACTCAGATAAGACATTATAAAAATGCCTTTGTACCTTAGATACTATGGAACTTATCGACACACATTGTCACTTGACTTTTGATGATTTGGCACAAGACATCGATGGTGTGATCGAGCGCAGCCGCCAATCGGGTGTCACCGGCTGGATAACGGTTGGAACAGATCTGGAACATAATAAAAAAGCTATTGAGCTTGCCAAGCGCTTTGAGAATATGTATGCGGCTATTGCCATTCATCCACACGATGCTAAAACTGTAACAGCGGATAAAATGCGCCAGCTACGAGAGCTTGCACAACACCCAAAAGTAGTTGCAATTGGCGAAACAGGATTAGATTACCATTACGATTTTTCGTTGCACGAAGACCAGAGAAGAGTTTTCGCTGAGCACCTGAAAATAGCGGCTGAGTGTAATTTACCCGTAATCATACACTGTCGGAAGGCATTTGAAGAAACTATACAGATTTTAGATGAATACCGCGATAGTGTTGAAAAAGTGGTCTTTCATTGCTTTAGCGGTTCTGCTGAGCAGGCAAAGATTGTGCTGGATAAAGGCTACTATATTTCTTTTACGGGCGTAGTTACTTTCAAAAATGCCGAAAAGACCCGCGCTGCTGCCAAGGTTGTTCCGCTCGATAGACTGATGCTTGAGACGGATTGTCCGTATATGTCGCCGGAACCTATGCGAAAACAAAAGGTGAATGAGCCGGCACTTTTAATTCATATTGCCAGATTCTTAGTTGAGCTAAAGGAAATGAGCCTAACCGAATTTGCTCAGGCTGTAACGGATACGAGCAGTACCTTCTTTGGGCCATTAAGGCATTAGGTAAAAATAGAAGGAACGCCCGAATTAAGGTGAGGCGAATTTCTAAAGAGGCGGCAGGGAAAATGTTCATCGACCAGACATGTCCCAAATAACCAAGTGTCTAAAAAGCTTAGAAGCCGTTTTATAACACTAATAGTACGATTTTATGCTACGACTTGACTTTTTACTGAATAACACTATATATAAGTAGTTGGGCTTAATTAAGCGATAATTTTAGAATTTCAATCCATGTCTTATCCATACCGGGCGTGGAGAAGGAAACGTCTTTAATCGTCATGTAGCTAAGTTGGGGTGAATATGCCGGGGATGTTCGACCAGGCGCTGGTCAATCAGGTCCAGCAGGCCAATGATATTGTCGACGTTGTAAGCGAGCACGTGTCCCTGAAAAAAAAGGGCAGAGAGATGGTCGGGCTGTGCCCTTTTCATGACGACCACCGTCCGAGTTTTTATGTCAATCCTTCCAAGCAGATATTTAAGTGTTTTGCCTGTGGTGCTGGTGGTGGTGTCTTTACATTCGTTCAAATGCGCGAAAATCTGACTTTTCCACAGGCTGTGCAGAGATTAGCAGAGCGAGTAGGCATAAAGATAGAATCCGCAAGAATCAAGCATAGACAAACAGGCCAGAGACCAAGTGATGTCGATCCGAACAGACTTGCAAAAGTCAATGCGTGGGCAGCCGAATATTTCGAGAATAATCTCTACGACGACAGAAAAGGAAAATATGCGCGTGACTATATAGCATCGAGAGAAATTTCGCCTCAAAGTGCCAAAACATGGCGGCTTGGTCTGGCGATAGATTCATTTAATGATTTGATCGGGGCTGCGACTACAAAAAAGATTTCCGTGAAGCTACTCGAGCAGGCAGGTTTGGTCACCGTTCAGAACCAAGATAAATTTGTCAACCGGCTGATTTTTCCAATTACTGATGTCACAGGCAGAGTGACCGGTTTCGGCGGAAGAACACTAAGTGATCAGGGCGCCAAATACATAAATTCGCCGACAACAGCCTTATTTGACAAGAGCAATTCACTGTATGGATTAGAGCAGGCTCGACATAAGATTGTCTCTACAGGCACTGCCGTTGTTGTGGAAGGTTATACTGATTGCATAATGGCTCATCAGTTCGGATGCAGTAATGTAGTAGCCAGCCTGGGGACAAGCTTCACAGCCGGTCACGGACGAATCCTAAGACGGTATGCGAAGGAGGTTGTGCTGGTTTTTGACAGCGACGCAGCAGGTATTGAAGCTGCCAACAGGGCGTTGGAAGTTTGCCTGTCGCAGTGTATTGACATCAGGATGGCTTCGGTGCCTGAGGGCAAGGACCCGTGTGATTTCATTCTTGTGGCAGGCCAAGAAGGTTTCGAGCAGTTAGTAAACGAAGCTGTTGATGTACTCGAGTTCAAATGGGCACGACTAGAGGAAAAGTTCGGCGGCGAAAAGACACTTGCCGGCAGGAAATCCGCGATAGAAGAGTATCTGCAGAGTATAGCTTCAGCTCTGGCAGCAGGGAGCCTGCCGGCGATAGACAGAGGGCTGATAGTCAATAGACTTTCAGGAATCCTCGGACTCGATAGCAGAGAGATAAATGCGGAGCTAAATAGAAGATTCAAAAGGGCAATAAAAACGGCAAGCTACAAGGCTACAGGCTCAGAAGTTGTGGAGACTGATTGGGGAGAGGGTTTGTCTGCTGCCGCTGAGCGGGAGGTGCTTGAGGTATTGGTGAGCGACCCGAGAAGTTTTGATATTGTAAGAGGAAAGGTCAATACGGAGAAATTCGAAGTACCGATACTGAGACAGGTGGCTGCGATACTGTTTGAACTATTGGAGAATGATGTGAATATTTCAGTAGCACAGATATTAGCCAAGGCGGAGTCTATTCAAGTTAGCAATTGTATCGCTGAGTTGGCGCGAGTTGGGCAGGAAAAGGGAAATTTTCGAGCTCGGTTAACTGAGGCTCTGCGGGTCTTGCAACGATGTCAAACACAGAGAGAAAAAGACCAGGCTAAAGCAGCGGAGGACGAAACCATTTTTCTACAGCAAGTGCGTGACCAGGCGGATAGGGAGAACCGGCATAGCTTGGGAATGGTGTAGTGAACAATTTTTTACTTATAGACGTAGAACGCAATATATCGGGAAAGCAT
Source organism: uncultured Pirellulales bacterium (assembly GCA_964399795.1). Taxonomy (GTDB): domain Bacteria; phylum Planctomycetota; class Phycisphaerae; order Sedimentisphaerales; family Anaerobacaceae; genus CAYNTC01. Next base: position 4,130 of record CAYNTC010000042.1, read on the forward strand.
AGCATGGTAGACCATGGATTGTTTTCGCTGCGTTAAATTAAAGCTGATTTTCTAAATTACATATAGAGGTACCGACTGTGGCGAAAAGACGCACGAAAGTGAACAAGGCAGATTCGTCGCAACATGTTCAGGCGGAAAACACACCCGCTAAGAGAGTGACCAGCGAAGACGCTGAAAAGCAGATAAGGACGCTAATCGATAAGGGAGAGAAGAGAGGATTTCTCACCTATGAGGAAATGAATAAAGAACTGCCCGATGAGGCTGTAAGTCTAAGTCGTTTGGAGGGTTTGTTGGCGACATTGGACGAGATGGGGATTAGCTTGATCGACGAGGTAGAGGTCGAATCACATATAGACAAGGGGGACGAGTTCAAGGAGGGTGAGGAGGACTCTTTGCAAGAGGATGAAGATTCAACTGTGGAACAGATCGAGGAAGATAAACGTCTCGAACGGGCACTGGTCGAAGCTGAAATTTCTCGTCGTATAGACGACCCAATAAGGATGTATCTAACCCAGATGGGTCAGATACCTCTGTTGACTAGAAAGGCCGAGATTGAGCTGGCGCGAAAGATCGAAATAACCAGAATGGCGTTTAGGCGTAAGATGCTCCAGTTTGATTACTGCGCGAATAATTCGCTTGAATTACTTCGGCAGGTCTACGAAGGCTCGATGTCTTTCGACAGGACAATCAAAACAGGGACGGCCCAGAACCTTGGCAAGAGCGTGATAAAAAAGCGGCTGCGCGAGAATATCAAAACGGTTGATAAGCTTCTAAAGATGAATCATAGCCTATTCAAGAATTGGAGTCAGGCAACGAGTAAGAGTACACAAAAACCATTTCTAAAACGAATACGCAGAAACAGGCGGAAGATTGCAACCTTGCTCGAAGAGCTTAGCCTGCGAACCAGCAGAATTCAACCGATGAAGAATAAGCTGCACGGCATTTACCAAAAAATGCGACAGTTGGAACTAATCATTGAGGCAGGCGTCAATGACCAGATGACCGTTGATGATATCGAGACGGTGAGGCAAGAATTATCTGGTCTTAATGAATTAGTTTTAGAGACCCCTACACAACTTGAGAAAAAGTTGCGTGCAGTTAACAGAGTCTTTACTCAGTATGAGAATGCTAAGCGTACATTATCGAGCGCAAACCTCAGACTGGTGGTTTCTATAGCCAAGAAGTATCGCAATCGGGGGTTGAGCTTTCTGGACTTAATTCAAGAAGGTAATACCGGCCTAATGAGAGCTGTGGACAAATATGAGTACCGCAGGGGCTATAAGTTCAGCACTTATGCCACATGGTGGATTCGTCAGGCAATTACGCGTGCGATTGCGGATCACGCAAGGACGATCCGTATTCCTGTTCACATGATAGAGACGATGAGTCGACTTCGAGCGGCCAGTAAGCTTTTACATCAGGAACTGGGGCGAGAACCAACTATTGAAGAGATAGCAAACGAAGCCGATATGAGTGTGGAGGAGACCCGAAGGGTGCTTAACATTTCAAAGCATCCTATCAGCCTTGATAGGCCGATAGGTGAGAGCGACGATAGTTACTTTGGAGATTTTATTGAGGATGATGCTGTCGATTCTCCTGTTGCTTCAGCTACGCAGGAAATGCTTAAAGAGAGAATCGATATAGTCTTGAAAACGCTTTCGTATCGTGAGCGTGAGATTATTAAGCTGCGATACGGCATTGGCGATGGTTACACGTACACGCTCGAAGAGGTTGGCAGGATTTTCAAGGTCACTCGTGAGCGAGTCAGGCAGGTCGAGGCAAAAGCTATTAGAAAATTACAGCATCCGGTGCGTGCTCGCAAACTCGAGGGATTTCTGGACCACAGGGCGGTGTGAAAAATCCATATTTATCAACGAGGGAGATGCCATATTTTTTATTTGTACGTATACACTCCTACAGAATTCTTGTTTTATAGTTTTGCTATTCGTAGTGAAGGCACAAAATCAAAAGCGTATAACTGAGCATCTCGGATTTTGTCACGGTAGGGCCAGAGGCTCGTAGAATTTGTCAGGCTTAGAACCGACAGTGCTGGTCAGTGTGCCGAGTCTTTCTATAGCGCACTCAATTCGGTCACCGGACTGTAAGAATCTGCCAGTAGCTGCGGCTACACCGGCTGGCGTGCCTGTAGCTATAATGTCGCCGGGCTCCAGGGTCATTATCTGGCTCAGGAATGAGACGATATCTGCGACAGGGTAAATCATTTGTGAGGTATTGGCCTCTTGTCGAACCTGGCCGTTGACGGTGAGGGTCATTTTGAGGTTCTGCACATTTGCTATTTCATCTGTAGAAAGCAGATACGTTCCTGTCGGTAAAAAGCCATCTGCCCATTTGCCATTTAGCCAGTCATAGAATTCATCCCAGGGACGTTCAGCTCTGTTCTTTGCGAAGGTCACGCTGCGAGCTGAAATGTCATTGGCGATTGTATAACCTGCTATATAGTTTGGGGCATTATCGGGCTTCACATACTTAGCTTTTTTCCCAATTACAACTGCGAGCTCTATTTCATAGTCTATTTCTCTGCTGTAATCTGGCCAAGGTATCTCTTCATCGGGTCCAATGACTACTGTTGGCGGCATTAGAAACGGTCTTGGCACCGTGGTTCGGCGTGGCGAATCCGAAAGACCAAGCTTAAGGCCTGCCTCCTTGATGTGCTCAGCATAGTTTCCAGCCAGCGCAATTACTTTGCCTGGCCGTGGAATAGGAGCAAGTAATCTCACTGAACTGGTTGACACCAAAACCTCAGCTGAATCTGCAAGGTTTGCAATCTTTTCGAGGCAAGGGTTACCCCTTTGTAGGATCTCTTTCACGCTGCGCGGCGGATTGGGGCCTTGCCAGACCGATGGTACACCTAAAATTCCATTTTCGAGCATTATTCCACAGGAAACCGAGTTTCTTTTCCGGTAAGTGACTAATTTCATTTTTCTGTCCTGATAGTGCGCACCAGACTTAGCCTTGTAATAGTAGCAAAAACAGGTTCGATATGCAGCAGGAAAACTTTTAATGGTATTTCACTCAAGCAAAAATAGCTGCAATTCCGATTCTATCAATATAGTGTTTAGTGTTAAATGGATGTCTGTAAAGCAAGTATTGTTTTTTATTGGGAATTCTTAAGTATGATTTTGAAAGATATTTTGGTGGGGACGAGTAGCTGGCTTCGGGGCCATAAACTATCGAGGTTTGGAGGTTATCAGCCCGATGTAGATGATGAAGGATTGCTCACTGAAACAGGCGGTGAAGTAGCCGAGCAGGAATCTACCATGTCCGACATGGATGTTACTCACAACAACGATGTAGTTGTAAAGACATTTCAGCCGGTCGACTCACGTGAGCCGCTGGAAGAAATGCCGGATGGGGTCGATAGGCTCATCGAACAGCTTCACGGAATTAACAGACACCTGGATCGTCAGGTCGTGCAGCACGAAGAGTTGATGCGCGACGTTAAGAAACTGCCCGAATTGCTTGCAGGCCTTCCTTCTGTTGTAAATAGCCAAAGGCAGGTGATCGAGCACCTACAGGGACAGATAAAGGCAATGGCAGCGAGGGATCAGCAGTTTATGGAAACCGTAGCGCAAATTCCAGTCGAAACAGCCAAACAAGCCGATGCTTTGGTTAACATTAATCATCAGCTTGCAGCGGCTGCGGATATTGATGTCCAGGTTGCCGAGAACTTCAACAGGTTCAACGAGGCTCTGGAAAAGCTCAATGGTAGTGCAGATAGCCAAACCGAGAGTATTATTCAGATGAGTAAGACCTTCGCTGCGAGCGATAGGCACCTAAAATATATGATATCTAAGCAAAATAAGCGATTCGCATGGCTATTCTTAGCCACTGTGGGGGTATGCATGTCGGCCATTGTTATATTGAGCGGAATTATTATGTACTTGGCACGCTAAAAATAATTCGTAAGCGTTCACGGGAAAACGCATTTTTGTCATTGCGAGCGAAGCGAAGCAATCTAAAATCGTTCGTTTTTGAGATTACTTCGGCCTAAAGGCCTCGCAATGACACAAAAACCCCTATTTTTTGCGTGAACGGTTACAATAATTCTTAATTTAATTTTGACAGCACATAAATAATCTTATAGTATTTGGTAGCTCTTTTACAAATAAATAATCCAGCTATAGGTCCTTAAGCTTTTGCGCTTGGGATAGCCAAACGGGAATGCGGTGAAAATCCGCGACGGTCGCGCCGCTGTGAGCGTCTGTTCCGATAGCAAGTCGGAAATCCGAAAGGCATTTTGGGCTTCGAGACACGATTAAAATGTCTTGGACTCAAGCCACTTTCTGTAGCGAGGTCAATATTTTATAGAACAGTGTTGATATTGGCTAGGCAGATGGGAAGGGGCCTTTTCGGTAAGACGCGAGTCAGAAAACCTGCCTATGGTTGGTTGTACATAGATAGTGTTCCCGCGTCAGGAACGCAGGACACATGGTGCAGCCATTGGAGACTACACCATTGTGTTTTAGGCTCGGAGGATTAAGCCGCCGTTTCCTTTTGTGGGAACGGCGGTTTTTTTATTGTCTCCTCGGCCCTCGCGCCAAGGGCCGGATAGCATGAAGGAGGTAAGTAAATGACTACGGTAAAACAGGCGGTGCTTAAATATTTTTTATTTTTAACTGTTGTTATGGCAATGGCAAGTTTGGTGAAGGCCGATTATATCGCTACATTCGATGATTTAACTTTGCCGGACGAATCTTTCTGGAACGGCTCTGATGGGTCGGGCGGTTTTACCAGCGGCTCAGCTTTCTTTAGTAACAGCTTCACTGATTGGGCAGGTGGCGTGACCTCTTGGGAAGGCTTTTCTTACTCGAATATAACTGATAGGACAGCATGTGGGATTGATAGCCAATATAATGCAATCGCTGGAAGTGGCCAAGGCGGTTCACCGAATTATGCTGTTGCCTGTGTAGGCTGGACTGCTCCGCCTATTGTTATACTAAATACAGCCAGTATTGTTGGGGGCATCTATGTCACAAACAGCAACTATGCGTATTATTCAATGCTCAACGGAGATGCTTTCGCTAAAAAGTTTGGCAGCGAGACCGGCGATGATCCGGATTGGTTTCTATTAACTATTACAGGTAAAGACAGCAACGGCGATTTCACTGGAGCGGTCGAATTTTATCTGGCCGACTTCCGCTTTGTGGACAACAGCAAGGACTACATCATCGATGCCTGGAAATTCGTTGATTTAACTTCATTAGGCACGGTAGAAAGCCTGGAATTTTCTTTAAGCTCCAGTGATGTCGGCGCCTGGGGCATGAACACGCCTGCATATTTCGCTATCGATACCATCATGGGCAGTTTGCCGTCTGCCTGTGATAGACCTTACCCAGAGATGGGAGTGAACGGACACATTGGAGATGATTGGCGTCACGCTGCTCCTACTGATGACGATGCAGTCATTAATCCGATATTTCGAGGCTGGGCTACAAGTGTGGTAAGTTATAGCCCGGCTCCTAGTGTTGACCCTCAATGGAGCGATCCAAACAAGGCCTTAGGACCTGCTACAGGCAATAATCTCGACATCGTTAGCATGGGTGATTTAGACCGTCAGCAGATAGATGCATCTATGCCGCCGGGCCAGATAACTTTATCATTTAGCGAACCGATTCGAGATGGCAATGGTTACGACTTTGTTGTTTTTGAAAATGGTTTAGTTTCCGAATGGGATACCGCCACCGGCTCTGTCACTGGCCAAATGTTTGCTGAGCTGGCATTTGTGGAGGTCTCTTCCAATGGCGAAGATTATGTCAGATTTCCCGCTGTGTCACTAACCAGTGAAACCGTGGGACCGTATGGTACCATCGAAGTCAGCAAGGTTTATAATCTTGCCAGCAAGCATCCTAACGCAAATGGTTTGTGCACAGGCACTCCTTTTGATTTAAGAGAAGTAGCTAATTATCCCGCTGTCATGTCGGGACTTGTCGATGTCAACAAAATAAAGTATGTGCGAATAGTTGATATTCCTGGTAGCGGTGATTTCTATGATAATGCAGACGCTCATATTGACCCTAAGACCTGGCCTATTTGGGACTATTACACAAGTGATCATCCCATTTATGATGCATGGGTGACCTTTGGTTCCGGCGGATTTGATTTGGAAGCGATCGGCGTCCTGGAGGAACAAAACTATTCCGCAGACATAAATCTGGACGGCACAGTTGACATACTTGATTTCGCTTTGTTCGCGTCAGCCTGGGGAAGTCATTTTGGCCAGGCTAACTGGATAGCCAGATGCGATCTGGCTCAGCCGAAAGATTATATCATTGATGCCGTTGATTTTACTGTCTTTGCATCTCAATGGAGCCAAGTTGAACAATGGCAGAATAAATAAAAGCTTTATTGGTGGGCTAAAGCCCACCCTACGTTTGAATTTTATGTTTGCTGAGAATAAAAGAGCTTTTAGTTTGATTGAGTTGATGATAGTAATTTCGCTTCTTGCGTTATTGATGGCTATACTGCTACCAGCTTTGTCTTTAACCAGGTCACAAGCCTGTCGTGTGGTTTGCGAATCTAATCTTCGCCAACTTTTTCTGGCTAACGCCGGGTATGCCATCGAAAATGACGGCCATTATGTGCCAGCGGCCCCGGATATCACCTCCGAAAGTGGAGGTAAATACCGCTGGCACGGCGTCCGTAGCAATCCCGATGAACCATTTGATCCGCTCGAGGGACCTTTGTCTGCTTATTTAGCCGACGGAAAAGTCAAAGAATGTCCACAGAAAGTAAATTTTGTAAAGGAGCAACAGTGGAACGATAATTTTGAACAGGGCTGCGGAGGCTACGGTTATAATATGACTTATATCGGCAGCCGGCTGTGGCAAACTCGTATTAACAGCCTTGAAGAACTCAGCTATGTCTATACCCAGACAACTCACGTGACAGAGATTGCTACACCAGGCGAAACGCTGATGTTTGCTGATACAGCAATGTCTAATGACGGGCGATCTCTAATCGAATACTCTTTTGCTGAGCCGCCTTTTACTGTCTACAATGGGCAAGTTATAACGAGCTTTTATATGTCGCCTTCCATCCATTTCCGCCACAGGGGCCGTGCAAATATCGGCTGGACCGATGGGCATATTGATTCTCTCCAAATAGCAAAATTTAATAGCAAAAACATTTATGGAATCAATTCAACCGACATGGAATTGGGCTGGTTCGAGCCGATAGACAATACTCCGTTTGATTTGAAATAAAGATTGCCGACGTTTATAATCTTCGGCGTGAATACGACAAAATTAAAACGGGCTGCTACTTTTTCTTGGCAAAGTTTGAATCATCTCTTTTGGCCCGCTGTCTGCGTTAATTGCGGGGAAAGTATTTGCGAGACCGACGAAGATTTGTGCACAGGTTGTTGGAGAGAGCTTATAACCTGTACGGGTGGTGATTATTGCTCACATTGTGGTAAAGATACGAGCGTATACGGTCTGCTTGATGGTGCCTGCCCTGATTGCCAGGGACGGGACTTCCATTTTGATCGAATCGCACGGGTAGGTTTATATGAGAATGCTCTGAAGAAAATGGTGTTGGCCTTTAAGAATGGACATACTGAACTTAACCATAAGTTGAGTTCTTTAGCGAACTCTGCACTTCAGGGAAGCGGATTCTATGACGATGTAGAATTATTTGTTCCTGTGCCGCTTCACTGGTCGCGCAGATTGATGCGAGGCTACAATCAATCTTTAGTTTTGACTAAGAAGCTAAATCACCCAACAGCCAAGATAAACACCGACCTTGTGCGAGTTCGGCGGACGAAATATCAAACGTCGTTCGACAGATTCAAGACTTGGGAAGCTAAGCGTGCTGCAAATGTAGCTGGTGCTTTTGCTGTTCGATGGGGGCATAATTTTACTGGTCGAAAGATATGTCTCGTCGATGATATCAAGACAACCGGGGCAACATTAAACGAGTGTGCAAAAACACTAAAGCAGGCCGGTGCTGCAAAAGTCTTCGCCTTAGTTTTAGCTGTGGCGGGTCAAAAGCCGTGAGACTGTTTAGCCGTCGCCGTAGCGGCGACGGTCAATCTGAAGGTCGCCGCAGCGGCGACGGTCAATCTAAAGGTCGCCGCAGCGGCGACCGCTAAACTATAGAGGGAGATTGACGATGATTATCGCTTATCACGCCA
>CAYNTC010000043.1:0-12259 GCA_964399795.1 uncultured Pirellulales bacterium
ATTTGGGAAGGACAGGTATTTTCGAATTGCTTATCGTTGATGACGATGTCAAAGAGCTAATTACAAAATGCAGCAGTACACACGCGATCAAAGAACTTGCCAACAAGAAAGGTATGAGCACGCTGCGAGAGGATGGATTGCACAAAGCGCTGGCTGGCCAGACATCTTTGGAGGAGGTTTGCAGAGTGACCCAGGATAGCGTCTCTAAAGCCACAGGAGTAAATGAAGGTGTGCGCAGTTGAATCCAGTTTGTTAAAGTATAAACGAGCTTCGTCAAACAAGCCAGCGAGAAGACAGGGCCACTACCGTGACGTACAGCAGATACCCAAAACAGATATCGCCGTAAGAGTAAGCTCAAAAGACGTTTGCAGGTTGACTCGCCAGTTAGCAACCTTGCTGCGTGCAGGGATGCCGCTTGTGCCTGCTCTTTCGGCGCTCACAGAGCAGCTTAAAAGCTCCTCAAAAAGCCAAACTAAATATATTCAGTCACGCGAAAAGATTCTGGCGGAAATCGTAGAACAGGTTCGCGACAGTGTAAACGCAGGAAGTTCGCTGGCTGATGCGCTGAGCCAGCATCCGGTTGTTTTCTCGCCCTTGTTTGTTAATATGGCAGCCGCAGGCCAGGCCAGCGGTACGTTAGAGGAAATCCTCATTCGCCTGGCAGATATACTCGAAAAACGACTCCACATAGCAAGCAAAGTAAAATCCGCGATTGCCTATCCGCTGATGATGACCGTCGTCGCAACCGGTGTAGTGGTCTTCCTAATGTCCTATGTCGTGCCAAGCATTACGCAGATATTCCTCGACATGAACCAAGCTCTTCCCTGGCCAACAAGAATACTGATTTCAGTCAGTAATTCAATAAAGGCGTATACAATTATAGCTGCTTTAACGTGCTGCGCAGCGATCCTTGCAGTTGGGACTTTGTACCGAAGCAAACAGGCAAGGTCGATAATTGACCACTCAAAGTTGAAGCTGCCTCTTTTCGGCAAGCTGATTCTCAAAGTCGAGACAGCTCGTCTTACGAGGACGCTGGGTACTCTTCTTGTTAGCGGTATTCCGATACTTCGTGCTCTGGATATTACAAAAGGTGTCATTCAAAACAGCTTTGTCGCAAGCGCCTTGGACCGCGTACGCGACTCAGTCAGTAAAGGTGAAGCTCTGGCAAACGCTGCAAGGACGGTGGAAATTTTTCCACCTGTTGTCTTTCACATAATAGCTACAGGTCAGCTCAATGGCAATATTGAGCAAGGCCTTATAAATATAGCTGATATGTACGACGACGAAGTCGAGATAGCAGCCAAAACACTGACATCACTGCTCGAACCGGCGATACTTCTAATTATGGGTATGGTCGTGGGCTTTATAGTACTGGCGATTTTACTGCCTATATTCGAAATAAACCAACTCATTTGAGGGAGGCCTTTGACATGTTTAGTAAAGATAGAATTCGCCACAAGCTTGGTATTGTAAAAAGCAATCATTGCGCTGGTTTTACATTGATCGAGCTTATGATTGTGGTTGTCATCCTTGGCCTTCTTGCGACTGCGATTATGCCGCGAATGTTAAATAGGCCCGAACAGGCCCGAAGAGCCAAAGCCAAGATAGACATTCGCAATATCGAGTCAGCTCTCGCCTTATTCAAGACCGATACCGGCCGTTTTCCAACCACCTCTGAAGGTCTACAAGCTCTGGTTTCAAATCCGGGTGTGAAGGGCTACAACAGTGACTGCTACCTCGACAAGGTGCCTGTGGACCCCTGGGGCAATAAATACGTGTATCTCTCTCCAGGCCTTCACAGCAAAGACTATGATTTGGAATCCTACGGCAAAGACGGTGAAGACGGTGGCACAGAAGATAATGCCGACATCGAAAGCTGGAATCTTGAGAGTTAAAGATCGCCTATACTGCAAACTGGCCTAGGTAGCTAACAGATAGCACAGAATACTATGTACGAAGTCAAATTTATAAACACAAAACGAATGGATGCCTTTACGCTTCTTGAGGCTGTCATTGCTCTGGCCATCGTCTCTATCGCTTTGCTGGGTCTGCTCAGGTTAAATCTAATCAGTATTAGCATGGTCGATCGCGCACAAGCTACTTGCCAGGCTGCACTCCTGGCACAGCAGAAAATTGAAGAGGCACAATGCCTGGGATACTCAAATTTGGGAACCCAATCCGGCATTGTGCAGAGAGATGGTTTAACTATGCATTGGCAAAGCCAGGTTATTGATTTGCCGTCAATGCTGTTTGACGAGCTAAATGTCACCGGGCTGCGCAAAGTGCTCATCGATGTCTCGTGGAAGAATGGCAGCAGTCAAAGACAAGTACAATTATCAACATACGTAGCTGACAGAAACTTACAATGAATAGTTACGCAAAAAAAGCAGGTTTTACTTTAATCGAAATCCTAATAGCTACAGCTATAACCGTAACTATCGTATCGGTCGTTTACGGTAGTTACCGCGCAGCGGCAAGCTCTGCCCAGGCATGTGAGGCAAAAATGGAACTTTCACAAAAAGCTATGGCCGTGCTTGAGCAGATGGTTCGGCAAATACGTTGTGCATACATCGACAAAAGTGAATATATAACAGGTGCTGACAAATCTTCCTTAGAAAAGCTGCAAAAGAAGCCGCAGAACAAACGTAACTATTTTTATGGTGACCCCGATGACGTATGTGGTGAAGTGATTCGTATAGTAACCACACACTGCAACTTTGCCTCGGCTGGTTCAAGGGACGGCCTATTCAATGTAATATACAAATTTGACGCAAACAATTCTGCGCTCTTTATTAGCGAATCACGATTTATCACTACTTCAAGAGAACCGGCTGAAAGAGCAAACTGGAAACTTTTGCTCGAAAAAGTTAGCGACATTGAACTGGCATTTTATGACAGCCAAACCTGGGTGAGAAGATGGGATTCGGATAAGACAGACCTGCCGAGCGCGGTTAGAGTCAGCCTCGCAATAGAAGACAATAAACATCGGCTGCACTGGTTCACAACTACATCATTCCTGTATTGTGCGAACAGTTCGAATTATAAATCTGAATCAAAATGACAGCCCCGATAAAGAACAAATGAGAAAAACACTAACATATAAATCAGGATTTGTGGTCATTGTCGTATTAGCTTTGGTTATGCTGCTGACCGTTCTTTTGTTCGGTTTAAATTACAGGTCCCGCGCCAACCTACATGCTGTGGACTATATGTTCAAAAACACCCAGGCGCTAAATTATGCAAGAGCCGGTCTTAACATAGCCATCGCAGCTATCAAAAATACCAAGAATCTTAATGACAATAAAAACCCGCTGAATCTGCTATCAAAAGAGCATACCTTTGAACTTAACAATGGCTACTGCTCGATAGCTCTTCTCGAAGAAAGCGGCAAGTTAAACGTTAACTTGCTTAAAGAAAAAAGCGGAAAATTAAACCGAGCAAGAATAGACCAGATGCTTCGGCTGATCGACTTGCTCAACCAACAGCGATGTTTGGATTCGCCTATCAGTTACAGTTTAGTTCCTGCGATCATTGATTGGATTGACCGCGATGATGAAGTGACTTGCTTACCCTTCGTAACACACAATAACCTGGGTGTTGAGTCCGATTACTATAGTAACCTCGATACCCCCTACCACTGCAAAAACAGGCCACTCAATGCGATTGACGAGCTTCTATTAGTTAAGGCAATGACGCCACAGATACTCGATCTCATGCGCGATTATCTAACCGTCTATGGCAATGGCAAAACCAACATCAATTGCGCACCTAAGCCTGTTATCCAAAGCCTTTCAGAGAAGATGGACTCTGCTTTAGCACAGATGATTGTTGATCGACGCAAGATAAAATCTTTTGAAAATATAGCCGAATTACGGCATGTTCCCGGCATGACCGACGATATTTATAGTGCTATCAGCAAAATTATTACTGTAAGTCCGGAAGAACAATACTACAGTGTCACGTCACAAGGAGAATGCGACGGCCTTAAATGCACCATAGCCGCAATACTTACACGAAACCCAGCAACCAAAAGCGTCGAAGTTATTTTGTATAAGGAGCTTTAATCTACACAAGTAATGTTGTTTTACTAAGATTTTTAACAGTTAAATCATGGTTAAACGCTGCATAGGCATAGATATAGGTCAATCATACATACGCGCGGTTCAAATCGCCCGCAGAGCAGACCAGTTCTGCATAGAAAAGATTTTTAGCACACAAACGCGTCGTAGCACCGACTCTCAGCCGAATGTAATCAGATCACTTATAGATGAGCAAGGCTTCGACCGACATGCTGAGGTTGCAGTCTCGATGCCGCGTGACGCTGTTTTCTTCCGTGATATTGAAGCCGACCAGGCCGGTCTGGAGAAAATCCTCGAACAGAATATATCCTCGCTGGAATATAACTTCCCAATAGAAACAGACGAGTTGATTACCCAGATATACTCATACAGACAAATATCGGATAAGAAGTATTCTGTTCTTGCAGTCGCAGCATCTAAAGATTCCTTACGACAAACGCTACAACTTTTAGATACTGCAAGGATGCAGCCTAAGCTCGTTGAGGCTGCGGCTTTCGCACTCTACAGCACTGTCGCAATTAATCACCCTGAAATTACAACAAGCACCGCTGTCTTAGCCTACATTGACGAATCCTATCTTACACTGGCAATTACCCAAGATAATAAAATATTAATCGTCAGAAATATCCCGATTCCTTCGCGATCCGATGAGGACACTGATTCTATCCGCGAACAGGTCGCACAATTATTTGTATACGAGGTCCGAAATACCTGGCGCAAGGCATTTGCATGTGAACTCGATAAATACTGCGATATTTATCTCACCGCCCCAGAGGACATCCTTGATAACATCTACGCCCTTGCTGGAGAAAATCTATATAGCCGGATAGTAACTATTAATCCATACGCCAATGTGCAATGTTCTACTGATAACAAAGATACATCTGCTATATCTATCGCAGAGGGTCTCGCATTAAGGTCTCTGGCGCCCGAACAGACCAAAGGTATTAATTTCCTCAAAGCTAACCAGGCAAATACGGAATCAGCCTTTAATCTGAAAAGAGAACTTGCAATCTGTGCCATGCTAACAGTCGCAATTATCGTTGTTTGGCTCATCGGCCTATTCACACGACTATCTTATCTGGAGAAAGACTATGCAGGCATTAAAGCTGAAATGAATAATGTCTTTCTGCAAACTTTGCCCGAAGAAGAGAATATTGTTAATCCACTTGCCCAGCTTCAGAATAAACTTGATTCGTTTCGAAAGGACCATGGGCTTTTCGCCAGCTTCAATTCAGCTAATCTGAGACCATTACAAATCTTACATAGCATAAGCACTAACATCCCCTCAGATACGAACCTAAAAGTTGATGACTTGCTGATAACTTCTGACTCCGTACGAATCACCGGCTCCTGTGATTCTTTTGAATCAATGCACCAGTGCCAGCGTCTCCTTCAAGAAATGCCAAGCCTAACACTTGTTGATGTACCAGATATACAACGAGAGCCAAAGACCGGCCGGATACACTTCACAATCCTGCTAACCTCAAAAAACACGGAGCACAAATGACACGTTTAACAAGAAGAAAGAGATTAACTGCTATAACATCAGCGGCTTTTATAGCCGCCTGGATAATCTTTACATTCACAATTAAGCCTGCTCTGGCACGGGTGCAGACACTTAGCCGGGTCATCCCTGAAAAACGGCATGAACTGCAAAAGCTCCACACTAAGAGCAGAGAATATACTGCCTTACGCCGCGGCATGCAGAGCCTTCGCCAGAGAGTAACGACACAGGATGAATCTTCCGGACTATTACCTTTTCTGGAATCATTGATCAAGGAACATGGCCTCGCGGCAAAAGTCGTAACAATGAAGCAACGGATTATCGAACTCGAGCCGGGCTATTCCGATGTTGTCATTGAATTAGAGCTTGAAAATTTGACTTTGTCACAGCTTATTAATCTCCTCCAGCAGATACAGACATCAAACATCATGACGCAAGTCGAGAATCTACATATTACAAAGAGCCAAGCAAATTCTAATTTGCTCAATTTCTCATCCGAAATACACAGCCCAAAGTTTACACAAAGCGCGCTATAGCCGACAAACCAACTCCGTTTTCACAAGCTACAACATCTCTCTATAACCCTTGGATTCAATTCTGCCTTTGGACAGTTAGTTTTGTTGGACTTTTTAGTAAAATTTACATAAGTGCAAAAAATATAAGAGCTTAAGTGCAAAAGAGCACAGGCGCAAAAGTTGGCAAAAATTCGCAGAAATTCGCAAAAATCTCGCTTTTTGAGCAGAAATATACAAAAATACGCAATTTTTAGTAATGTTTAATGGTTGATTGCTTTGAGGGACTTGACAAGGCCATTTTTTGCCCATTTTAAGCTTGACAGAAGACGGAACCTAGGGGGTGAAAAAGGGCACAAGAGCACCGGCATACAAGCAGCACAAGAGTTTCAACGTAAATGAGTACAAGAATAAATAAGAAAGATGCGGAGAATTTTAGTTTTTACCTGTCGGCTATTCGCGATACAATCACGAGTTGAGATCAACTGCGAGTGAGATTTGCAACCGTATTAAAAAGAGTCAACACAACGAATATCTTTATAATAGCCGATGGATTATTGCCTGTGTGACATTCTTTGCTTGTTGTGAAAAGACCGTAAGAGACGATAAAATAGAATAAAATAATTTTGGTGTTAAACAAAAGAACTGTAGTCATGGGAGAAAGCATTATGAGTGATTTCAAGTATACACCAGATGAGGAAATCGCCATTCACAGAATTGGAGCGATTAAACATATGTGTCGGCCATTTCTGTCACATGAAAACGGTCTGCCAGAGTTGGTAAAAAATTCAGCAGCGGCGTATCTCAGAGAGGACAGAAAACCAAATGAACGCATCATTACTTTGATTTTTGCACGTGGACGGGGAAAATCAGGAGCAAGAATTGGATGTCTTGATCTAGTTGGGATGACGAGTGAACAAATAGAGAGGGATTTTAGACATTGGGCTGATCCAGAAGCAGCCACAAGAGCAACTGATCGTAAAATTCGTGTCGGGGAATTAGGTGGCCATGGTAATGGTGGCAAATGTTACATGACACAGATGTTTGAGGGTCATGCCATTTTACACACGGTTCGTAGAAGAGTGGGATGCCGATATGGTGTGGGAGGTGGAAGAGTAGATTTTGGATATGTTCCAGACGTGAAGCAAGGCAAAGACTTTCGGGTAAATGTGGCATCTGAGGAGATAGAGGGATTGCTTAGAAGCTTGGGAATAAGTACAAGTGGCCTTCCAGAGATTTTACAAAAGGCCGTTAAGTGTGCAAGCGGATTTACTCTCGTTGAAGGTGTCAAACCCAAAGATTGGAGAGGAGCGCAAGTCGTACATAATCTGCTTGAGAGTATCTGTGAGCATCCTCAAATGACCACTCCTCTGCAGTTGTGTAAGATATTTGTTGTTATCAATGGCGTCGCATTCAATAATGGTGAGACATTGTCTCTGCCCGCAGTTGATCCCATGCCAGGTTCTAAAGAGCCTCGAATTATAAAAGTTCCAGAAATACTTGATGATCCTGTTTCTAGACAGGAGATTAGTACAATAAAGACCGCAGATAAGGGCGCAAGACAGCTTTTGATTTTCACATCGGAGAAAAACATGAGGACCGGGCGGGGAGCAAAGAGACAATGGAGGCATACTGTAAATTTCCATACTACGGAATCTGGGATTATCGGAAGGATTCCAATGTCTAACCTTGATGTTGACTCAAGCTACAGAGACTACATGTACTGTGACTGTCACTTAGATTCACTTGATCAGTACCAGCGAAATGACCGAGGACCACTTGCTGAAAGTCCTTTAACTAGAGCAGTTAATGCTTGGATATCTGGCCAGGTTCGTGAATACTGCAGAGAGTTTGAAGCTAGGGAGAGGCAGCATATTCGGCGGCAAGATAGGGATCAATTAAGTAGGATTAATGAATGGTTGGATAAGTGGAAAAATAAATTTATGCAAGAACTGATTTCCGGTTTATATGGAGAAGGCGAAGGTATTGTGACACCTCTTCGTCCAGCTTTACCATCAGGCACACCAACTTCGATTGAAGTCACAACAAGCTATCCTATGGCAGGTATTGGGGTGTACATGCGACCGATTATAAAGTTCTTTGACTGCAATAATCGAAGAGTGAGGCCTGTACCTTATAAATGGGTGAGTGAGGACAACAACATCGCAATGGTAGATGAAGAGCTAATGCAGATTCAAACTTTTGTAGCGGGGCAGACAACAATTTGGGCAGAAACTCTGGATCGTAGAGTCAGGTCAAACAAGATTTCTCTTGAGGTAGTACGTGTAGGAGAAATACGTGTAGTTCCTAAAGAATTAGAGATGCCAGCTGGGACAAGAAGGCATCTTGAAGCGACATGTAGGCTACCCAATGGGGAAGATATAACGGGGGTACATTTAACATGGCTTGAGGATGACTCATCTATCGCAAGGGTGACTTCAAGCGGACTAGTCTTTGGGATTAAGCCAGGAAAAACAAAAGTTACAGCTATTGACGAAAGTTGCAAGTCAGATATACCAGCGACTATAGTCGTAACCTCTGGTGAGGGAACAGGAGAGGGATCACGGAAAGGAAGAGGGTATCCAATGGTGCTAGTATCCGAAATCGACACGGCTCCAGAAGAAGAACAGCCAGCATTATTCAGAGCAGACGAACCTCCAGTAATGCAACGACCAAAAGACGTAGATAACAATATTTGGTGGATTAACCTTGCATCGCCGTTCGCGCGGCTTTATTTTAATGACAATAGGTATGGCGTTAAATCTGAAGCATGGCGTATATATCACGTTGAGAGATACATCGATATAATAGTTCAAATAGCATTAGCCAATGGACCAGATTGTGATAAAGCATTAATAGCCAGAGATTGGTTATTTAGAAACGGAGAACTGGAAGCTGATATTAGGAAGAAGGCAATCGAATCACTCGTTGACTTTATACACTCAGGAGAGATGGCATAAGAGCCAAATTAGGATATGGGAAAGGGATTAAACATTGCAGAAAAGCTCCTGGTTGCAGCAAGTGAAATAGAGGAGAATGGAAAGGGCTTGTTCTCTGCTGAGGACTTGGTAGTTGCGGCCTGGAAGAAGTTCCCTGATGCTTTTGGGCTACAAGGTTATTTAGATGGGCAAGGGAACCCAATTTACCCTAATTCGAATAGGGTATATGCAGAGATAATGGGGAGCAAGCCTCTTCGAAAACAGGGATTGCTTCAGAAAGTTGGAAACAAGATGTATAAGCTCACGGAAGCAGGGCGAGCAAGAGCCAGAGGAGCACGGAGTACTAACTCGGGTCCGTTTACTCAGAAGTTGACACTTGGGCGTGAGCAGGTTGATCAGATTAGGCATCTGTTTGAGTCGAAAGCAGCTCAAAAGATGCGGGAAGGAAAATTGGAGGATATAACATTCTTCGACGCATGTGGATTTTGGGGTATTAGCCCAAGGAGCGGAGCTAAGGATCTATGGAGTAGATTTGCAGAGGTCCAGACAATTGTGGAGCAGGGGCTGAGTACACTAAAGTCGAGTTGTGCAGTGAGTATAATACATGGTTCAAATCCTTATACAGCCGATGATCTACAGACTCTGCAAAAGTTGCATAAGTTTCTTGAGGAAAAATTCGCCGAAGAATTGATAGTGATAAAGAAGAGAAATGATGAGAGGAAACTATAAAAAGGCGTTCGTATCCTTGGTAAAAGAGATTCCGAATCGGCCCAGGTATATAACCGAAAGGGGATCGGCGTATTGCGCCGACTCTCTGGATATTCTAAAAAACATACCAACGGGGTCTATAAACCTCGTGTTGACTTCTCCACCATTTGCTTTAAGAAGAAAAAAATCGTACGGGAACGTATCAGCATCAGAATATGTGGATTGGTTCTGGCCTTTCGCCAAAGAAATCTTTCGGATTTTGAAAACTGATGGTAGTTTCATACTTGATATAGGTGGATCATGGAACAAAGGTGAACCCACTCGCAGCCTATACCATTTTCAAGTTTTGCTTCGGCTATGTGGGGATAATGGGCCGTTTAAGTTAGCTCAAGAGTTTTACTGGTACAACCGGGCAACCATGCCAGCACCCGCACAGTGGGTAACTGTTGAGAGAATAAGAGTCAAAGACGCCGTTCACCCTATATGGTGGTTGTCCAAAACAGCAAGACCAAAGGCATCAAACATGCTGGTACTAAAGCCTTATTCGAAGAGTATGAAGTCGCTTATGGAACATGGTTATAATTCGGGTCCCAGACCATCCGGACATGTAGTATCTGAGAAATGGAACCGAGACAATGGCGGAGCGATACCATCAAATGTCATAGAAGTATCCAACACAAAGAGTTCGGATGAGTATTTGAAAGGATGTCGGAAAAATAATTTGGAAGTACATCCAGCAAGATTCCCGGAGGCAGTGCCTGAGTTTTTCATTAAGTTCCTGACGAGGCCAAGGAACCTTATCCTTGATCCATTTGCAGGAAGTAATGTTGTCGGCTACGTTGCTGAGAAGTTAAAGAGACGCTGGGTTAGCATTGAAATTAAAGAGGATTATGTAATTGGATCTGCCTTTCGGTTTAACGGGAATGGTAAAATATTGTGTTCAATACATAAATAGTTAATTATAACTGACCCATGCCTTAGGCGTATAGCGGATAGTAATATCAAATTCTAAACAATATCTAATACTGATTGTGAATAATCAATGCGCTTATTCTTGTCATTTCGAGCGCTTTAGCCTTTAGCCCTGAGCGAGGTCGAAGGGGAAGCGGAGTCGAGAAATCTGCTTTTTAATGGCTAAGGGTTATATGCAAAATGAAAGCGCACCACCTCCAGGTGTGCTTACATGAGTATAAAACATAATATTGAAAAGTCCAAAACAAACAATAAAATTGCTACATATTATGGACAAAAAAAGCTTCTTAAATTCAGAGCCGAAGTTAATCAACTTTACTTTACCGAAGGCCTTTCCAAGAATATGATCACGGCCAAAAAACATATCAGTAAACACTTTGTGATTCGATGGACCCAATCGCCAGATCAAGATTTCTCTATAGATAACAGAGGCTGGCCCAGAGGAAAAAGAAGAAAATGGGATCAATATACCGAATAGAAGATTGTAGAGCTGCACGCCTATCTGAAAGCAAATCCCAAAGCCTTCTTTTGGGGAGCCTCCGCCATCGAACAAGAATGGAGACATCGCTATCCTAACGACACCGTCCCTCCATTGCGAACGATTGGACAAATCCTCAAAGACATGGAGCTTTCGGATAAATACAGAAAGCATCGTAATACCGGAGCATCTCGCTATCTGTGCTATCCGGAGAACACCATCTATCACACCTTTGGCAAGCGAGTCATGGAGGCGGACTTTGTAGGCCAAAAATATCTTACAGGTCGTACAGAGCCGATTCACTTTATCGGTTTTTCGTTTAAGACAGAACCTAAGTTTCGATATTTCAAGAGGATAGAAGCCAAAAATGCCAAAGCATTTATTTGCGGATGCAAAGAAGTCTTTGAGCAATATGAGAGACCAGAGTGCATAAAAGTTGACAATGCAACGGAAACCATAGGCTCTCGATCTGGCAAACGCAATATCAGCAAGGTGATGGCATTTCTTTTGGGTAATCAGATTTGGCCTATCTATGCGGTACCTCGGCGTCCATTTTCTCAGGCCTCGATAGAGGGCAATAACAGCGTCTTTGCCAGGAATTTTTGGAATCGACGTACCTTTAGCACCCTTGCTGATATAGACCGTCAATTGGCGTGGTTTAATGAAGCATCGCTTCGATATACCGGCTATGAAGTTCCGAGGTCTGGTCGTCAAAAGAAACGCGAGTTTGTCCCTAAGGTTTACTTTCTTCGCCAGGTTCGTGAGCTCTCCGACGGAGGCGATGGCTGGATAGAAGTTCTCAACGAGATTGTGATGCTTCCAGCGTCTTATATCAGCTATTTTGTTCTTGCTGAATGGCATTTGTTAAAAGAAACCCTTACAGTTCACATTGAGAGAGATAAACAACTTGAACGTATAATTTCAGTACCATTTAAGATTAATCCGGAATCCCTGAAAAAAATTCAAAAAGGTGGTGCACTTTCATTTTGCATATAACCACTAAGCCATAAATAGATTTCTCCACTTCGCCCCTTAGGGGCTTCGGTCGAAATGACAAAGGCGCA
>CAYNTC010000044.1:0-12205 GCA_964399795.1 uncultured Pirellulales bacterium
AGTATCGAGTATCCAGCCCGCCACAAGCGGTCTTCCGCTTCGCTCCAGCATCGAGAATCAAGCATATAGTATCGAGCATCTATCCACCATTCACGATTCTAATAGATTCCTCGGCGCAGTTTACCCCTTCAACTATGTTCAGGGCAGGCTCTGAGCGAAGCCGAATGGGCTCAGAATGCCGCCTGGGAAATCCACGCTTATACAAATAAGAATCCCTCAGATAAAAAGAATACCTAAGTATCTTAGGTATTAGGACTCATACATTTAGTGTCGAGTATCCGGGATTGACTTTCGAGTATCGAGCATCGAGCCACCATTAACCATTCACCATTAACAATTAACCATGTATGCAATACGATATACGCAATACACAATACGACATACGCAACACTAAATACGACATACGAAATCCAAAATGCCACTAAAAAAATGGTTCAAAAAGTGTTAATTTTTTACCAATTTTTGCATAAAAGTGCGCATTTCTGCTTATTTCTTGCCATTTTATGCTCATTTTTCACCCAATTATTCTTGCCCATTTTACCCAAGCGCTACAAGCTGACCTTGTCACCCCCGTTTTTCGTCAAAAAATAACGATCACCCCTAAAATCAACTCAAAATTATCCCCCAAAACCCAATTTTTAAAAATTTACCTCGAAAAATAATCTCAAAATGATTGATTTCTTTGTGCTTCTGACGTCCTATAAAGCTGATTTCTGCTGGTGCAAAATAGGATCGATTATACTTACATAAATTGCTAATCGCGTGTTGCTTAGGTCTTGACGCGAGTCTCATCTGGTGATACCGATAAGCTATCTCGGAAAAAGCCTCGCCTGGCATGCTCGATTTTGGGTGTTCACTGTGGCTTTTTAACAAGATGGGCTTCAGGGCCTGATGGTGGAGTCATGTCGTTTATATAATTGATATTAAAAGACTTAGCTGAAATATCACCGTTGCTCCGGCGAGAAACAGATTGGTCCTGGCGGCAGAACGATGCTTCAGCCAGACAGAATCGAGAGTTATTGGTATTTTATCAGGAAAATGCGCATTGGGACCCAAATGGAGCCAAAGGCCAGTAAATTCACTACCTACGGTCTGATTCTGTCTAAAGAGCAAGTGATGATTTCCCGAAATAGTAGGTGCACGGCTCTTGTCGTGTTCAAGGAGAGACGAATGCTCAAGGATAGGTTCTTGGCGGTTTGTTCGGCTGTTATCTTTTACTCCGTCTCAGTCTGGGCTCAAGGACTGGGCGTAGAAAATCCCCTCGACTCGGAACAGTACTTCAAGTCTTCACTTAGAACTGAAGTTTTATCTTCACCCAGCGCGAGTCAAGTATTTTATGAGATAGCTTCTGAGCTATCGAACTGCCCTGAAATCACGGAACAAGAATCTGAGCAGACGATAGTGCTTCTAAATGCGGCTGAGAGACTGGATCCCGGCAACGACCGCATTAAGCCGCTGCTGATAAGGGTAGCCTGTAAACATACGCTACAGGATCATACCGAACAGGTTACTGAATGGCTATCAGAGTACATTAGTACTTCGATCGACTATGAAGTAGTGAAAGAGGCGGTTCAGTATCTACTGGACAGAGCAAATTCGCGTGAGCAACGTGAGCAATTGCTCGAAGATATGTTAGCAAATCTCAGTGGTAAGCACCCTATAGTTGATTCTGAGTTATCTTTGAAGCTCGTTTTGCTCAAGGCTGAGAAGGGCGATATGGAATCTGCTCGTTTCTATATGCTACGGGCCTATGACAATAACAGGTATAACAAGCTGGCTTTTGCCAAGCTTGCCGAGCTTACGCCAGAGCAGGTCAATCCACTGATGTATTTAGAGCACCTCCGGCTGGTGTTACGTGAAAATCCTTTGGATATGGAGGCAGCTCTAAATTTTGCGCGATTTGCAGAACGGCTTCAGCTTTGCGAGATAGCAGGTGGTGCTTACGAATATTGCGCCGATCTGTTCAATTATCTGTACCCAAGCGAAGATATGCCAACGCAAATTTATCTTCCATGGGCAATATGTAGTTATAATACGCCGCGAAGTGAACTCAAGTGTTTGAGGATAGCCAACCAAGTACGAAAGACAGGACGATTTGACATTCTTCTTGAGGCTATTGCTGGTAAAGCAGCCGAGAAGAGCGGCAATAGCGAGGAAGCAAATCGTATATTCAGAGCAGCGGAGCAGAAGGCTCAGGAATTACTTGAGAAAGGCCCAGTGGTTGACAAGGTTGGTGTGGAAACGGACAAGAATAGTTATTCGCCACAAATTGGGGCCAAGCAATTTGCGTGGTTCTACTGTTTTGCTTCGCAGGACGCAGCGAGTGCCTTGGACTGGGCTAATAAAGCCTATTCGACCGAGCCCAATTCGCCAGCAGCGGCAGCTATCCTGGCATACGCGCTTCTGATGAATGACCAGTTAGAATGGGCCAAGCCGCTTATCGAAAGCCATGAGCACACACAAATTGCAGATTTGGTGCAGGCGGCGATCCAACTGGCCGAGGGAGAAAAAGAAAAAGGGATCAAGACCTTAAAATCTGTGATCAACAGGGACCCCGGATCCATGACTGCTGAGTGTGCCAAGCAGATTCTTTCCGAGCATGGCAGCGAGTATGTCCCGCCGATAGACCCCGATGTCGTTTTGACGGTACTAAGTGACAGCCTTGGGCAACATGTCATTCCAAAATTTACCAGTCCTTACGAGGCGATTTCTGTACAGTTCAGCATCCGGGGCAACAAGTTTTCCTACGGTGCCAAATTCAATGGTATTGTTGCAATAGTAAATAACTCCGCCGAGCCACTTGTTGTTAGTGATGACGGATTGTTCAGAGGCAATATAAGGATTGATGCTAACATCAGCGGTGATATAAATAGAAAGATACCGAATCTTGTGTCGCGTAAAATTCGCACTGATTTACTTGTCGAACCCAAGCGAGGTATTCTCACCACTGTTCCGCTTGTCGTCGGTGAGCTTAAGCGGATACTTATGACCTATCCACAGGCATCGCTCAGCATAGAGTTTGTCCTGTATTTAGATCCTGCCATAACTCCACAGAACCGCGTTAGTAACAGGCTGGTGGATATCAAGCCAGCCACAATAGTAGTGACGCGGTCAGGCATCGAACTGAGCGGCGAGTATCTTAGAAATCGGTTCAATTCAATCTCAATAGGTCAGACAGGTCAAAAGATCAAAACGGCTGAGCTTTTCCTGGGCCTATTGAAAGAACAGCATGCAATGGCTGAGCAAGGGACGCTATACCGATTCAAGTACGCAGACTGGATGCCGGAATTATTGAAGTCTGCTTTTTTACATGAATCTGGGCTGTTACTGCATCCTGCTGACGGAGAGTGGGAGGTTAAGGTACACACCATGTCTGAGATGCTCGACTTTTCAATGGACCACGAATTAATCAGCGCAGTGGCTGAGAATCTGAGCAATACTAAATGGCCTGTGCGTATGATGGTTGTTTACCTATTAGCCAAGAATTCGGACCAGCAGTTCGCCAAAGTCTTGGACTGGGTATCTAAATACGATTCCGAAGAGTTCGTTCGTAATATGGCACGTTCTCTGGGCGGTTCCAGTGTCCCAAGCGTGATTTCCAACAATATGCCCTTATCCGAATCATCATCGTCTACAACCAATTGGCAGCCATAGTACCTTTATGGCTCTGTTGAAAAGGTCAGTTGTCATTTCGACCGAAGCGTCCCTTAGGGACGCGGAGTGGAGAAATCTATTAAAAACAGATTCCTCGACTCGGCTTCGCCTCGCTCGGAATGACAGTTTTTCAGGTTTTCAACAGAGCTTATCTTTATCTTAATTCTTTTTAGAAGCACTTCTGTTCAAGAAAATTTTTTTCCTTTATTGTAAAGTAAGCTTGAGATGTTATTCGTCTTAAAATATGGTGCGTAAAGCGTGCTTTACACAAATTAGAAAATCAAACTATGGCAAAGCAGGTTATCAACCATATAAAAGAGCACCGTAATCGGTTGGAACTTACTCAGCAAGAGTTAGCCAAGGTAGTCGGTGTCTCAAGACAGACTATTATCTCGATCGAACGTGGGCGATATGTGCCGAGTTTGCCTTTGGCGCTAAAGATTGCCAGTTTTTTCGGCTGTCCAACTGATGAACTATTTGAAAGGAGATGATCCATAATGGACGAACGATTTCTGATACATCGTCTGCGTTCGACGCGCTTTGCTGCCATCGTTGGTGTGATAGTAATGGGTGTGCTTATGATTTATGAGCTTCTTATGCGAGGATCCCTAAGCTGGCAGATGCTTGTAGTTATGGGTGCAATGGCCATCACTAAATGGGGTACTATGCTTTACTATCAAAAGAATGATTGAGCTACGTTTGCTGAGTTATTATATTGGTGAGGTAGAGTGCGATGGTTGTCGAAAAACTACTCGGAAATCTTAGTATAGGCTCCAAGTTTGCAAGACTATTAGCCGGTTCGGCTCTTTCGGCGCTTTTAGTTTCACTTGCTTTCATTGGTGTCACCTGGTTGCTGGCTCTACCGGTGGATAAAGAATTTGCTGTAGCACTTGGCGGCATTAGCGCGGCTATCTATGGCATAACGGACTTCCGGAAAGACCGAAAAACAAAAGTCTCAAATGAAAACTGTGATTGAGGCTTTTTTGTGGCTTAACTGGTCCTGAATCAAAAGACCTGTTCCCGGAAAGCTATTTTTTTACTTGGATTCACATTGAACGGATTTCCTGAAGTATCTACACTTTAGATATGGCGGCAATGACCAAACAGAGTGAATCAGTTAGGGTGCGATCCCGACCAGCGGATCCGATTCAAATAGCGATGGACTATGGAATTGACGTAAGTCTGCTCACCGCCAATATCAGTAGAAGCTATACAGAGCGTATCAGACAACATCAATCCGCGCTCAACACCGCAGAGAAATTGTGGAAAGCGAAACACCTGTGAGCAGCGATTTTTTTAACTTGCTGCAAAGACTTGCCAATGCAAGTGTTGACTTCGTTATAGTTGGGGGTTTTGCCGGCGTCGTTCACGGCTGCACCTGTGTGACCCAGGATATCGACATCTGCTGTGACTTTTCGCCTGCAAATCTGCTGCGTCTGCAAAAAGCCATCTCCGGCCTGCACCCTGTCCACCGGATGACACCACATCGCAATATGCTTAGACTCACAAAGAAAACTTGTGGACAATTCAAAAACCTCTATCTCGATACGG
Source organism: uncultured Pirellulales bacterium (assembly GCA_964399795.1). Classification (GTDB taxonomy): domain Bacteria; phylum Planctomycetota; class Phycisphaerae; order Sedimentisphaerales; family Anaerobacaceae; genus CAYNTC01. The sequence goes on from CAYNTC010000044.1 coordinate 5,206, forward strand.
ATATTGGCCAGTTGGATTGTCTAAGCTCTATAGATGGCATTGGAGATTATAAAGAAGTCAAGAGCGCAAGTGAGCTTATTGAAGCAGAAGGTACGCAACTTCGTGTATTGAGCCTGGATGCTTTGATCAGAGCGAAAAAGGCGATGAAACGCCCACGTGACAAACAAGCAATTCTGGAGCTTGAAGCGATAAAAGAGCTGAACAATCCGAAGCGCAACCGGCATTAATTAGACAGAATTTCTAAGTTTTCTTTTTGGCAAAAAGTATCTAAAATTAGACTCTTCAAACGTGTCCGATACAGCCTATTGGACAATAATAAACACAGTCTTAATGTAAGAAGATGAGCGAAGTTAAACTTAAAACCGCACTGCTTGGTTTAAATGAGCAAGGTCGAAATCTACTTAAAGTAGCATCGCAAATCAAATACTTTGATATCCAAGCTGTCGCAGACAACAACACCACTTTAGCAGAGAAAACCGCAAAACAATACGATAGTACAGCCTATGACGACTACCGACAACTAATCGTTCAAAATCAATTCGACTGTCTTCTGGTCGCTGGCCCGACGCATACTTGCGATGAGCATATATGCACCGCAATAAAGAAAAAGTTCAATATTCTTAAACTTGCCCCGGCAGCTCGAAATTTCGACGAATCGGTCCGATTTACACAGCTCGCTCAAAATAACAACACAGTTTTCGCTGTCGCTACACCATTGCGATTCGCCCAAAGCTTTATTCGCGTGCGAGAGTTATTGCAGCAAAACCAAATAGAACATATTTTTCTAATAACTGCTGCTTATGCCTGTTACGATCCAGCTTATCCTGCCTGGTATACAGATCCAACGCTGGCTGGTGGAGGTGTCTTGCTACATAATTGCTATCATCTTTTCGATCAAATACTCTGGAATCTTCCCATACCCCAGCAGGTCTACTCGTTGAATACTAATCAGGCTTGCGATAAGCAACAGCGCCTGTATCGTACTGAAGACACAGCGATTGTCACAATGAAGTTCAACGACACTCTCATAGGCAACTTAACAGCTTGCCAGCACGTCACCACTGGCGTTAAAGAGGAATCTCTAAAAATATATGGCAAAGATAAAACGATTAAAGCCTCCATGGACCGGCTTACTGTCACCGATGGTTCCGGCCAGATAATTGAGCAACGACAATACGATAACGACATGGCTTATTGCACAAAAAAGTTATTGCAGAACTTCGCCCTCAGTATTCTATCTCCCGATAACAATCTTCTTTGCAGCAGCGCCGGAGAAAACCTCAATGTCATGGCGGTTATCGAGTCGGCATATCTCTCAGCTCGGACGGGATGTCCCGAAGAGCCGGGCAGGATATTACAAATGGGTTCTCAACAAGTCCCAACTTCGACAAAAATTTGATACAATAGAAGATAAAATAAATAAGCAATTGACAAAAAATATCACAAAGATTATTCTAATTCTCCATAATGCAAAGGCACAACTGTAGCTTTAATTTGGAGGCCTCGAAATGAAGAACACAATTTATGTGATCGTAGTTGTAGTTTGCATAGTTTTGGCTATCGTAATCTTCGTAAAATTTAGATCACAGGGACCCAGTGGCATCCAGGATATGGAACGCGGAGAAATGATCTGGATCAAATGCAATAATCCGGATTGCGGTGCCACATATCAAATGGATAAAAAGGACTACTTCTTAGAATTGGAAAGAAAAGCGAAGGAGAATCCTGCTGTAGCCATGTCCGGGAACCAAATTATCACCTGTCAAGAGTGTGGTGAAGAAAGTGCGTACAGAGCTGTCAAGTGTGAAAAGTGCGGCCACATATTCTTTTACGGTAGGGCAGCCACCTATGCCGACAAGTGTCCTAAATGCGGATACAGTAAGATAGAAGCAGAACGAAAAGCTCGCGCAAAGAGATAAAAGGCTGAATCAAAGTTCTTCATTGAGGACAAAGTAATACTGATTATTCACAATTGGGTTTACTCGTGAAAAGATTCAATGTAGATCCAACGTCCGTTTTAACAGCCGAAAAGTAGACTATTCTTTCTTTTTTTCAATTTTCTGCAAAGGTTCAAGAACATTTGTACGGTAGCTATCTTGGCCAATTTTCAGTCCTTTTAGACTCCAGTATTTGGCGTTGATTGTCCCTGTCAAATATCCAATGCGGTTTTCAGGTAAAGGGTGTGTTGAAAAGAACTCGATCGGCCGAAAAGTTTGTTGCTCCTGGAGCACCTGCATTGTCTCGAGCATACCATAAGGATTATAGCCAGCCCGCACCATGTAGTCTAATCCGGCAAGGTCAGCTTCTTTCTCGTCTTTTCTGCTATATCGAAGACTAAGTATCTGCTTCGTGAACGCCGCCGCCTGTACCGCACTTCCGGGTGCGCCACTAACCTGAACCGCCAGAAGTAACATACTCATGCCATACTGTCGGCTAATAGCCGCTGCGCTATCCCGCGCAACGACATGCGCTATTTCGTGACCCAATATCCCAGCCAGTTGAGCCTCGCTGGCCAGTTTCTCGAGCAGCCCCCGCGTGATAAACACGTATCCACCAGGCACGGCAACTGCGTTGATTGACTCATGTTCAACAGCCGTGAAATGATACTCCAAATCCGGTCTATGACCGACACTGGCAATCCTTTGGCCAATCCTGTCAATATAGACTTGCAGATGCTCATCGGCAATCCTGCCGCCCAATGCTTTTTCCACCTGAGGCGCATATTGCAGACCAATCTTAACATCGTCCTCCGGCGCAAAAATCATCAACTCTTCCTCGCCACTTATCGGATTGACCGCACAACCAGCGCACAAACCCAGAATAAGAACCAGTATCAAAAGTCTTGCCTTATTGCACATATTTCCACCCAGAACACGAAAGTATTGTTTGAAAGTACCTGCTAAATCTATTATAAAGTAAAGTTCATTTTCACGGGTAGGAAAGAATATGGTAGACGAAAAATTCTGTCAAGATTGCAACCAAGGACCGAGTTGCCAGCAGCGCTACCAACAATTGGCAAATCTAAAAGGTCCTTCGATTACGTATCAAGTTGTCATAGCTTTTCTGCTGCCCTTATTGGTTCTAATTGCATGCGTTGCAATCTTTGGCAAACTCCTGGCCAATACCTCAATAGCAAAACAGTTGCAAACGGCCTTCGTTTTCCTCTCCGCCCTGTTAGTCACTTTTGGGCTAATACTGGTCATAAAGCTGTCCGGCAAAAATTTTACAAAAAACAGGTAAATCTGGAATTATCTTAAAAAATGACAGTCGATATTATAGGCAAATCTTCTTTTCGTGGTGGTGTACATCCCGCAGAAAGCAAAGACCTCACGCGAAACAGCCAAATCCAGCCGGGACCGACTGTTAAAGAAATCGCCATAATGCTCAGCCAGCATACCGGCGCCCCCTGCCAGCCTCTCGTAAGAAAAGGAAATATGGTCCAGACAGGCCAGAAAATCGGCGATGCAGAGGCGTTCGTTTCGGCGCCTGTTCATTCTCCCATCGACGGCAAAGTAAAGGAAATCGCCTTACACTCACATCCGGTCCTCGGTCGAAGCATGGCAGTTGTAATCGAAGCATATCCGCATACGCGACTGAAACGCTCCTTCTTCAAGCTTGAAAAAGACTTCAATGAAAATGACTATACGCCGGAACAGATATGTGATGCTGTCCGCCAGGCTGGTATCGTCGGAATGGGCGGCGCTGGATTTCCAACGAGAGTGAAGATAGAGCCCAATCCCCGGCTGCCCAAACATACACTGATAATAAATGGATGCGAGTGTGAGCCATACATAACCTGCGACTACCGGATAATGCTGGAATGGACGAGCCAGATAATCGCCGGCATTAAACTCGCTAAAAGGGCCAGTGGGTGCTCAAAAGTGATTGTGGGCATAGAGGACAATAAGCCGGAAGCAATCGAGGCAATAAATACAGAGCTACAAAAATCAGCTAATACAAGTGGCATTAAAGTCGTGCCTGTCAAAACGAAATATCCTCAGGGTGGTGAGAGACAACTTATAAAGGCACTTTTAAATAGATACGTTCCAACCGGAGGTATTCCACCGGCGATCGGAGTTGTGGTTCTGAATGTTGCGACTGTGGCAGCGATTGCCGAAGCCGTTATAACTGGTTCTGCCCTTACATATAGAGTTGTAACTGTCACCGGAGAAGCAATCGCCAACCCTGGAAATTACTATGTCCCCATAGGCATAACAGTTGAAGACCTTATAGAATTCTGTGGCGGCGTCACACAAAAATCAGCTAAAGTGGTCGTCGGTGGACCTATGATGGGAATAGCGATCGCTGACTTGAAAACGCCTATTACTAAAACAACCGGAGCGATAACCGTCCTAACCAAACAGCAAATAGGCAAAGCTAAATTCCAAAGGCGCCAAACTAACTGCATTCGTTGCGGCAGGTGCTTGCAGGCCTGTCCCGAAAACTTAAACCCAACGAAAATCGCTCACGCCGTGAAAAGCAATCTGCTCGATGTAGCAGAAAGCTATTATATTAATGCCTGTACTGAGTGCGGCTGTTGCAGTTACGTCTGTCCAGCCAACATAGAGCTAACCGGATACATCCGGACCGGCAAAATCTTTCTTGCCAGACAAAAGAAAAGAATGCCTGCATAATCGCGGCTTCGGCTACACTGCTATTTTTACAGGATATTAGGCATGCTCAAGGATATAAGGGTTTCCTGTGCACCGCACATTAGTGAAAGACTTTCTACCCGCAGCGTCATGGCCGATGTCCTGATCGGCTTGTCTCCGGTCGTGGTCGCAGCCGGTTATTACTTTCGTGTACACGCCCTTATTCTCATCGCCACCTGTGTCATCTCTTCGATAGCGGCTGAATGGCTTTGCAATTTGATTCGCAAGAAATCCAATTCGCTCGACGACCTTAGCGCCGCCGTCACAGGTGTTATCCTGGCACTGTCGCTTCCACCTGAGCTTCCCATCTGGGCAGCGATAATCGGAAGCGTTTTTGCAATAACTATTGGTAAAATGGTTTTCGGCGGACTTGGCTGTAACATCTTTAATCCTGCCATGGTCGGAAGAGCATTTCTTACAGCTTCTTTCGGCGCTCTCATGACAACATGGACGGTCCCCGCTACTATCGACAATGCAATGCCCAAAATCGCTCAGGACAATATAATTGACGCAAGAACACAAGCGACCCCACTAGCCTGGAGTAAAACCGCCATAAAGAAAGAACTCGGAGCCGAGCAGTACAGTCAGGAGCAGTTGCTTGCTACCTTCACCGGCAACGTGGGTGGCTGCCTCGGCGAAACAAGTGCAATCGCGCTATTGATCGGCGGGGTGTATCTGTTAATAAAACGGACAATAAATATTCACATACCACTTGCTGTCTTATTATCTGCATTCATTTTCGCAGGAATTGCCTACTTGGCAAACTCAGATGCTTACGTCCAGCCACTGTTTCACTTAACCAGTGGTGCTTTGTTGCTTGGTGCCTTTTTTATTGCCACCGATCCTGTAACTGCTCCATTGACAAGAAGAGGAATGTGGATTTTCGGTGCCGGCGTGGGAACAATTACAATGCTCATACGAATTGTCGGAGAATACCCGGAAGGCCTCATGTATTCGGTTCTTCTGATGAACGCCATCACGCCCTTGATAGACAGATTGTGTAAGCGGGTACCGGCAGGAGGTAAACCAGGTGCTTAAGATAAAACACTTTATTCAACAAAGCTGGCTGTTAATTGTGGCAGCATTTTGCTTCGGGTTGCTCATAGCTGTCACCGATGCCGCATTGTCACCTAAAATCCAGCAAAATAAAATCAATAAACTAAATGATCTTGCCGCTACTCTGCTGCCACAAGCCAAGGATTTTATCCCTGTCAAGTTAGAACTCGAAATAAATTCGCTACAAGGTAAAAAACAAAAAATCACAGTCTATAAGGCCCTTTCAAAAAAAGACAAATGTATTGGCTGGAGCTTCAATACATCAGGACCGGGTTTTGCCGACAAAATCGAACTAGTCATCGCCGTTGATAGTAATTTTAAGGCGCTCGCCGGATTCGATTGCCTGGCCACTAACGAAACCCCAGGCTTCGGAGACCAGATAAAAAATGATTACTACCAAAATCAGTTTAAGGGCGCATCGGCTGAAGGACTCACACTTACAAAAACCGGAGACCCCGAAAAAATCGACGAAGAAATTGTCGCCATAACCGGCGCTACCGTAAGCAGCCAAGCGGTTGTTAGTATAATAAATAACTCGCTTATCCAGATAAAACAGCAGTTGCAACAGCATGGACTAATCGGCAATGACAGAAACCAGTGATATAAAACCAAAAATATACCAACAAACATTCCTTGCTGGATTGTGGCGGGAAAATCCTGTGTTTCGGCTCCTGCTTGGAATGTGCCCAACACTTGCAGTTACAGCAGCTCTGAAGCCTGCCTTGACGATGGGGCTCTGTGTTATCTTCGTGCTTGTGTGTAGCAACATCGTCGTTAGTCTTATGCGGAATCTGCTCAAGCCGCACTTGCGGATTTTAATGTTCACTTTGACAATATCGACATTTGTCACGATAGCAGATTTATTCTTAAAAGCATACGTCCCTAAAATGAGCGAGGCTCTGGGGCCATACGTACCACTTATAATTGTCAACTGTATTATTATCTGTCGTGCAGAAGCCTGCGCCAGTAAAAATAATCTTGCCGTGAGTATTATTGATGCACTTGGCATGGGCTTAGGCTTCACATTTACACTATGCGTCCTGGGCGCTATAAGGGAACTGCTCTCTACCGGTAAGATATTTGAAATACAGATGATGCCCGGCGCATTTGTACCATGGGCTGCGCTTAGCATGCCCGTAGGAGCATTTTTGACTTTAGGATTACTATTAGGATTGGTAAACCAAATAACGAAAACCCGCTCTTAGCAAGGTAAAATATATGGACACATTAAGTATTCTACTGACCGGTTTCATATCTATAGTCATAATAAACAATCTCGTGTTGACGAAGTT
>CAYNTC010000045.1:0-12083 GCA_964399795.1 uncultured Pirellulales bacterium
CACAAACAATATATAAATGATAACTGTTTCTTCCTTGTGGGTCAATAAAATTTATACAATTTAATGAATTAGTTAAATCCGTTAAATCCAAAAGATTTCACTTGAAAATTGCATAGTAAATTTGGTACAAATATAAATGGTTAGGTCTAAGCGTTGACAGGTCAACTCCATCAGAAGTCGAATAAGCCAAGTAATGCAAATGCTCTAAGCGAATAGTAAGCTGAGCAGTAAGCACAGGGTGACCTGTAGCTATGCTATGGATGCAAGCCTTTTTGACTGGCCGGTTATTCCAGGACTGTGTTTGAAGTACGCGCAGCCAATATGGCATTGATAAGATAGAATTCTACAGATTTTGTTTATCTGTGCAGATAAATTTTGTCGTTTGTATCTCCAGTTAGGAGGAATATTAAGATGTGTAAGGAATTATTTCTTGTGATTTCTTTTATTTTACTGATGGCTCTGGCCATGCCGGTATCTGCCGATGAACTTTTAGCCAGCTATGAAGACAGCGAGATGACCTATCTGACAATCTCGACCTCGGGGACTGATCGTGGCCTCACTGTCACTCGTGTAAAAGGGGGTGTAGACGGTGCGCCTCCGGCTACCGATGGCGAGTACATACTTAAATGGGTCTGGAAAGATGAAACGGACCGTAAAATTGAGATAAGACATACATGGAACAACCGTCGATTAGACCTGGCTCCCTATAGAACCATATCATGCGATGTTTGGTTTGATGGGCCGAGCGCTCAGCCAGCAACCATAGGAATATGGGATGACGTCTTCGGCTGGGCTGGAGCGCTTTCGGTTCCCACCGGAATAGGAAGATGGCATACGGTAAAAATGGACATCAGCGGCATGAACCAGAGCGATATAGACCATATCTTCGCTTTTCTTTTCGAGGATGTGGCGGGGGTTAGCGGGGTACTATACACCGACAATATGTGGCTGCTTTGGGATGAGCAAGTAACAGCGTGGAGGCCGATTCCTTTTAACAAAGCGGTATCAATGGACCTGAATGTAGACCTTAGCTGGAGTGCAGGTATTCATGCTGCTTCGCATGATGTGTACTTCGGCCCGGATTCCAATGATGTCAACGATGCAACTACAAATACAGAAGGGACATATCGAGGTAACCAGGCCCTTGGTAATACCAGCTATGATCCAGGTCCTCTCGAACACGAGAAGAGTTACTACTGGCGGATTGATGAGGTCGATGATTCCGGCTCCACTATCTGGAAAGGTGATGTCTGGAAGTTTAAAACAGCGCCGAGCGAGTACATCGAGATCCCTCTTGTCAGCTATGAAGACTCCGAGACTTATTACGAAGTGTGGAGTTCGCCGGCTCAAGCAGGGCCAGATTCATCCCTTATTCTCGGGGATAAACTTTTGGGTGGTTCAACATGGGAAGATGTCGTTGTACCTGCAGCCACCGATGGTAACAACGTCCTCGGCTTGAAATGGACCGAAGAAGACGATCTTGAGGTTGAGCATGGCTGTACTTTCGAGAATTCAAACTTCAGATATGATTTACTCGGCATCGATGAAATGGCTTTTGATATTTACTATACTGATGGCAGCCCCCTGCCGCACTCTATGGGTGTCTTTGACTGGCGATTTGTGCCTTCGTTTAATCCCAGTAGTAATCTGCCTACAACAACCGGTCAATGGTATACGATAGTAATTGATGTCTCCCACCTTGATAACACAGGCCTGGACAGTATTCTCGACTTTATGTTCCAGGAACATGGGGAGGACTTTGACCCCGACTTTGACGACCCTAACAACTGGGCCGCAGTAATGTTTATGGACAATCTCAGGCTGCGCTGTGCCGCAAGCCGATATGCGACCTTTCCGAGCCCAAGCAATGGAGCAACAGATGTATACCGAAATGCAAATATGAGCTGGCGTGCAGGTGTCCGTGCAGCTTCGCACGATGTGTACTTAGGCACCGGTTACGACGATGTCAATGATGCCAATACCTCAGACCCGGAGTTCAAAGGCAACCAACCTCTTAATGCTAATAGCTATGACCCACCCGGGGACCTTGAACCAAATACTACATACTACTGGCGAGTCGATGAGGTCAATGATGCTCACGAAGATAAGCTGTGGAAAGGAACTGTCTGGAGCTTTACGGTGGCTAACTTTACTGTAGTGGATGACTTTGAAGACTATAATGATTATAGTCCCGACAGGATATTTGATACTTGGGTGGACGGATGGAACATTGCTGAAAACGGCTCGCAGGTAGGTTATGGGCAGGCACCTTTTGCTGAGCGGAGTATCGTTCACAGTGGTTCCCAATCCATGCCGTTCTCCTATGACAATACCGCAACGGCAGTGTATTCAGAGGCTTCACGCACATTTGATGCCCCTCAGGATTGGACAGGCAATGACGTTGAAATGCTGACGCTCTTCTTCAGGGGCTATCCTCCAGCCTTTGTAGAGGATCCGGCTGGTATGTATACGATGGGTGCTGGTGGTTCCGATGTCTGGTATATATCCGACGAGTTTCGCTATGCCTATAAGGTGCTCTCGGGCGACGGCTCTATCACTGCTCGTGTGGTAAGCGTAGATAATACGAACGACTGGGCCAAGGCCGGCGTGATGATACGTGAGACACTGGAGCCCTTCAGCGTGAACGGGTTTATGTGCGCTACGCCGGACGGTCGCAGGGTTTTCCAGAACCGTCCGATTGCCGCTAGCGATTCTTTCTCGGCAAATAGTGACTCAAGTAGTATTACCTTGCCACTTTGGGTAAGGCTCGTACGTCAGGGCAATACAATCACTGCTTATTACTCCCAAAATGGCGTCAACTGGGTCCAGCAGCCGGATGATGAGAATACCGGCGAGGATGCGTCTCCCAACCCGCAGACTATAGTGATGCGGCAGGATGTCTTCATTGGTCTGGCACATACAAGCCACAACTCCAGTGCGATAGGCACCTCTGTTTTCTCTGATGTGACATTTACCGGCAATGTTATAGGCGACGACTGGGAAGTTGAAGCCATAGGTGTAGAAATGTCCGCCAATGATCCTCAGCCTTTGTATGTAGCTGTTGAAGGTGCTGGTGTAGAAAAGGTTGTCGATCATCCGGATAATCCAAATGCGGTGCTGTCAAACAACTGGCAGCAGTGGGATATTCCGCTCAGCGTCCTTAGCGATGCCGGTGTGAATCTTTCTGCGATCCAGAATATGACCATTGGCGTCGGAGGTAATGGACAAGATGGAACAGGTATGCTTTACTTCGACGACATCAGGTTGTATCTGGCAGAAGAGTAACACGAGTATTAGCTGCGTGGTTGACTATAGCTATATGTGTAAAGCATTTTAGGCTTGGTTAGCTCACGAAATTGTATCAATCCGGGGCTCATGTCAATAGCATGGGCTCCGCCACAATATACCTTCGGCGTATAAATATGGCCTTGCTATCGTTGTCTTTTTTATGAATTGGCCAAAATTATACGGTCGGACTCTGCTCTGTCATCTTGTGTCGTGATGGGTTGGTCCTTTTGCGCCTTTAGGTTTCGGACGCTGTAAGACGATGTCGCCGGCGAATACGTTTCGGTCATCAGCGTATTTTAATGCAAAGCTCTGGAGTTCTTTCGTCGAGGCGGTCAAAAGAACTCTATCCTCAATGACTGTATGTCTTACCGCTTTAGGATTTGCCTTGAGCAATTTCTCAATATCGTCATCATTGCACGTTCGCATTTTCAACCGAGGTTCAATTGACTCGAGCACCGCAAACGTGTGGACGGGGACCATGAATAAGGTGTTAAATAGCAGCTGTACTTTGTTTGGGTCCTCTGGCTCCCAAGGTAGTTCGCTCGGGTAAGCGTCCAAAAAGAGCCGGTCATCGAGATTCACCAGATGTACAATGAATGAACCCTTATTGCCGTCACGGTTGGTAAAGGTCAATTTGTATGCATTTTCTGGCACTTCGGCCCGGCTGAACTCCCAGATGGTCTCCGGATCGTTAGGATCGTCTACCCAAACACCTATGAGTTTGTCCTCGACAACAACCTGCTCCTGCTCTTCAGTAAACAGTGAATGCAATGACATAACAGGGATACAACCGCCCAATAGAATCGTTAAGCAGTAGAACGACAGTTTTTTGATTGTCATTTTAGTGTCCTTTCATTTTTTGATTCGGTTCATACACGGCTTAAAGCAAATTATAGTTTATGTGCTTATATAGTCAATTCTCAGTTTACCAGCATGCATATTGTTGCAAAGCTTGCATCAAACCGATAGATTGCAGGGAACATGGGCAGGATTAAACATAAACAGAAGTCTTGTTGAGGAAAAAATATGCTGGATATTAGCCTCTTCGAATGGTGTGTGGTTTCGATATGTGCGATGATGGCGGGGATCACAAAGGTCGGCATACCCGGCCTTGGTATTCTGGCGGTGCCTTTGATGGCCAGCGTCTTGCCAGCTCGTAGCTCAGTAGGAGTACTGCTTGGGATTCTCATACTTGCTGACTTATTTGCGGCTGGTTACCATAGGCATAATGCGAGGTGGGCTCATGTTGCACGGTTGTTGCCAGCCACATTTGCAGGGATTATAGCTGGATATTTTGGGCTAAAAGTAATTACCAATGAACAGCTAAAGCCCGTCATCGGAGCGATAGTTCTGGTGATGTTAGCCCTTAATTATTGGCGAACGAATACTAAGGACAAAGATGCCTCGGTGCCGACGCAGTGGTGGTTAGCAGTGGGCCTTGGCCTGCTTGCAGGGATTACAACGATGATGGCCAATGCAGCCGGGCCGATAATGATAATCTACCTTCTGACAATGCAACTTCCAAAAATTGAATTTGTGGGTACAAGAGCATGGTTTTTCTTCATCGTTAACTGGCTGAAAGTACCATTTAGTGCGAATCTGCAATTGATGACAGCAGAATCTGTAAAGCTCGACTTGATGACGCTGCCATTTATTGTTCTTGGCGCGCTAGTGGGTGTGTTTTTTCTAAAGAAAATTCCGCAGAAGGCATTTATCGCAGTAGTGCAGATTTTAACAGCGGCTGCAGCGATAAAGCTTCTGCTTTAACTTCGTAATATGGTCGGTTCGGTAAAATTGCTTTGAAAATTGGGCGGTGAGAAGAGATTATTAGCTACATGTATAAAGATCAAAAAGATGATAAGTTTGCCGCTGCTCGCGAAAGGATGCTCAAGCACGATCTGCGGGGCCGGGATATCACTAATGCCGATGTCTTACAAGCAATGGCCGAGGTCTCACGGGAGGAATTCATTCCGCAGGAATATCTTTCACAGGCCTACTCGGATGGTCCCTTGCCTATCGGGATGGGCCAGACTATATCTCAGCCTTATATTGTCGCTCTTATGACCCAGGAGCTACAAGTAAATCGTGACTGTGAGGTTCTTGAGGTCGGCACAGGCAGCGGGTATCAGACTGCGGTATTGAGCAAGCTGGCTAAGAAGGTCTATACGATAGAAAAATTCCGCGAACTCTCAGAGTCGGCACAGCGCATTTTGAGCAGACTGGGTATAACCAACGTAAATTTCCATGTTGGTGACGGCAGTTATGGCTGGCCGAAGTCGCAATTGCCGAAGGCTGGCTGTTTTAATAGGATTATCATAACGGCGGCAGTACCGTCTTTTCCGCAGCCCTTGATTAAACAACTCTGCAAAGATGGCTTGATAATCGGGCCGGTTGGTGGACCGGCAACGCAAGAACTGATTGTTGGCAAGAAACAAGCAAATAAAATCGCAGAGACTTCGATTTGCGGCTGCCGGTTTGTAAAACTTGTCGGTAAATATGGCTTTGAACAGTAAGGATTGTTCCTTTAGGTCACAATAAAAATCATTGAGCGTGATATTAGTGTGAAATCTCACTTAGGCGGGAATGGTGTAAACAATCAAAAACAATGCAAACTTGTCAAGAAACAAAAAGCAAACTTTTAAATATCTCCACGCCGGTTCAATATGTAAAAGGAGTCGGACCAGTAAGGGCAAAGAGCTTTGAGAAATTAGCGGTGCAGACCGTCGGGGACTTGCTGGAGTACTATCCACGCGACTGGGCGTTTGTACACGGTGCAATAAAGATAAGTCAGTTACGACCCGGCAAGGGTGCGACAATCATTGGCTTGATCGAATCGACTGATTATCAAAGCTACCGGCACCCACCGATTCTCGAAGTGATTCTTAGCGATGAGACGGCAGTTTGTCGAATTATCTGGTTTCATGGTGGATTCTTACAAAATAAATTTAGGCCCGGTCAGGTGATGGTGGCCACGGGCAAGGTTAGTGTTTACAAGCATCAGCTTCAGATGACTAATCCTAAATTCCTGTTGCTTGATAAACCGTATATCAAGCCGGATGAGTACTTTAGCGGAGGAATCTACCCCGCGACCGCTGGGCTAAGCAGCAGGCAAATCAAACGAATTATCAGGCCACTGCTTGACAATATAGACCAGTTAGTACCAGAATTCTACGACAAGGATTTTCTTAAACAGGCAAATTTTGTCAGCAGAAAGGATGCGTTTGCCTGGATACATCTGCCGCCAGATGAGCAGAAATTAGCTAAGGCAAAGCGCAGACTGAAATACGATGAGTTATTTCTAATGCAGCTTGGCTTGGCTCTTCGGCGCCATCACAAACAGCATTTTTCCTCAGCACCACCGTGTGTTTGCAGCGAGGAGATTGACAGGCGGATTCGTAAACGCTTTCCCTTTCTACTGACGGAAGACCAGAACGAATGCATCGCTGAGATTGCCGCTGACATGAGCAAAAATCGTCCTATGAATCGATTGCTACAGGGCGATGTCGGTTCCGGTAAAACCGTTGTTGCGCTTTACGCAGCGTTATTAGCTGTTGCCAACAAGACTCAGGTGGCGATTATGGCTCCTACGGAGATACTGGCCTCTCAGCATTTTATAAGCATCGAAAGATATTTAAAAAATAGTAACGTACGAAGGACGCTTATAACGCGCGGCTTGAGGGGCAACAATAGAACCAATCTTTTGGACAAGATAAAGCACGGTACTATTGACATCGTTGTAGGCACGGTGGCACTATTGCAAAAGGATATAGAGTTTCACAGGCTCAGCCTGGTGGTAATTGACGAGCAGCACAAATTCGGCGTCCACCAGCGGGCCGAATTGCGTAAGCAGTGCTCGCCACACTGCCTTGTTATGACAGCAACTCCTATCCCGCGGACGCTGGCTATGACAGCCTTTGGTGATCTGGACGTATCAGTTATCAAGCATTCTCCGCCGGGTAGAGGCAAGGTTGTCACGCGCTGGGTTGATAAATATGACAGGGCCAAAGCATACGAATTTATACGTGAGCGACTGCGGGCAAAAAAGCAGGCGTATTTCGTTTATCCGCGAATTGTGAACGCCGAGCAAGAAACCGACATTAAGGCAGCTACTGAAGGATGGAGAAAACTTGCGTCTGATGTTTTTTTAGAATTCAAGGTCGAACTGATACATGGCCAAATGCAATCTGCAAAGAAACAGCGTATTATGTCGGAGTTTCGCAGAGGCAAGATCAACGTTCTGGTTTCGACTGTGGTTGTGGAAGTGGGTGTTGATGTGCCCAATGCAACAATAATGGTCGTTGAAGGAGCCGACAGATTTGGACTGGCCCAGCTTCATCAGTTACGTGGGCGAATCGGAAGAGGCGAAGATAAATCATATTGTCTGCTGTTTGCTGAAACCGACAGCGAGGTAGCTAAAAGCAGGCTCGAAATAATGGTCAGGAGCAACGATGGCTTCGAGATAGCGGAGCACGATTTGCGGCTGCGCGGTCCGGGAGAATTATTCAGCACCCGGCAGCATGGGCTGCCGGATTTGAAGATTGCAAATATTATCGATGACAGTGACCTTTTGATTATGGCAAGGAAAAACGCTTTCGAGCTGGTCTCAGCAGATCCGACATTGATGAAGGCTGAGCACAGAAACATTCGGGCGTCGCTTTTAACGAAATTCGGGGACTCACTTGGCTTGGTGGACGTGGCATGAAAAGCCGGACGTGCCACGCAAGGACATCACATAACCGGCACTGTTGGCTTGATAGTAACCTGTAAATTTGCTGGAACTTTAGTACGAAAAAGTGTAAAAGGCGCGTATTGTTTTGTGAAATTAGAAGTAATACCAATTGTGTTTGATATTTACGACTTTGTCATTTCGACCATAGCCCCTAAGGGGCAAAGTGGAGAAATCTATTAAAAAGCAGATTTCTCGACTCCGCTTCGCTGCGCTCGAAATGACATGAATAAGCGCAATGATTATTCACAATCAGTATAAGAAAGTCTGAATTCTATTTATGCAAATAGCATACAAGAACAAGACGCTGGAGAAAAGGCTGAAAGCCGTCAAAGCCATCGCTTCTGCGATGGTGGTTGCGTCTTTTGTAATTCTTTTCGGTTTTGATGAGCCGTTACTGCCGGTAAACATTTTATTCAAGGTCCAGCTTGGCATGCTGTGCGTATTTCTGGCCGGCAAGATTATTCGACTATTCAATGCACAGTCGATGAGAGAGTACATAGTTGCCAACTGGTTTGAGATACCACTTCTTGTAACTTTAACTGTAATTATTTTTGGCGCGGGGCGGTGGTTTGGCGAGATTGAGCCGGGCAAGGTCAGACACCTGGGCGTTGGCGTTTACCTTATTATCGAAGTGGTAACCAAGATTTGTATCACTTCAGTAGGTCTGGCTGCGTCCGGGAAGAACCCGACACGTACTCTGATCGCCAGTTTCCTGATTTTGATAATTGCCGGCGCGGGCCTGCTGATGCTGCCACGTGCGTCGGCAAAGGAAAGGACCCGTTTTGTCGATGCGCTGTTCACAGCAACCAGCGCAACCTGCGTTACTGGGCTTATCGTCAGGGACACGGGCCAAGACTTCAGCACTATGGGTCAAATAATCATTCTGGCGTTGATTCAGCTTGGCGGACTTGGAATTGTGGTCTTTGGTGCAGTGTTTGCATTGCTGCTGGGTCAGGCATTTTCACTGCGCCAATCAGTGGCGATGCAGGATTTGCTAAGCGCGCAAACCTTAAGTCGAATAGGGAACATGATATTATTTATTTTCGTCGGGACAATAATGTTCGAGACTATAGGTGCTATCAGCCTTTTTGGGATGTGGGATGACGCGTCCGGCTGGAGTGGCGATGTGCGGCAACAGTGGTTCTGCAGTATTTTTCACTCGATAAGTGCGTTCTGTAATGCTGGATTCAGCCTTTTCGGTAACAGCTTTGCCGGATACAACAGGAGCTGGGGCGTGTACTTAGTTGTTTGTCCGCTGATAGTTCTGGGCGGACTTGGCTTTGGAGTTCTTTATAACGTTGCCGGCATCATCGCCGACAGAGTGAAGCGCTTTTTCAAAAAGTTGTTCAATAAACAGTACAGGATATCGATGGAAACGCCGAAGCGATTGCGGCTGCAGACAAAAATCGTATGTAGCATAAGTGCGTTGCTCATCATTATTGGTGCGGGTGCAATACTGTTGTTTGAGCATTATGCAAGCGGTGACGATACGTCTAAAAATCCTGATATTTTGGGTGCGCTGTTTCAATCGATTACAGCCAGGACCGCCGGCTTTAATACAGTGCATATTAAGGAGCTTTCGGCTTCGAGCAAGTTCATATTGATTTTGCTCATGTTCATCGGAGGCTCTCCCGGCTCGACTGCTGGTGGAATAAAGACGGTGACACTAGCGGTGGTAATAATGACAGTCTTTGCTGCCCTGCGAAAGCGGTCGGAAGTAGAAATGTTTAGGCGCTCAATTAGGGTCGTTGTCGTAGGTCGGGCAATTACAGTTACACTGCTTTTTATTGCGGTTCTGTTTGCAAGTACATTAGCGTTGAGTGTTACTGAAAACAGCAATCCGAAGAACTTCACAATGCTGGATATTATGTTCGAGTCTGCCTCGGCGTTGGGCACTGTGGGGCTAACAACAGGTATAACGCCGTCTTTGACAGACGCGAGCAAATTGATTATCATTGCGGTGATGCTGATCGGCCGATTGGGTCCGTTGACGTTGCTGGCGGCTGTGACTTTCAATCTGAAGCCTGTTAGATACAACTATCCGGAAGAGGCTGTAATCGTCGGTTAATTAGGAGCTGGTATTATGAGGCGGTTCGCGGTGATAGGGTTGGGCCGGTTTGGGCAGAAATTGGCGATCGCTTTGGCAATGAGCGGTGCAGAAGTCATAGCTATCGATAAGGACAGAAACGAGATAGAGATGATTCGAGACCAGGTAAGTCACGCGGTCCGGCTCGACGGCACAGATGAAGAGGCGCTAAAGGCTCAGGGTGTTGATAAGGCCGATGTCGCCATAATTGGCATGGGACAAAACAACTTCGAGGCGGCTATACTGACAGTAGTGAACCTTCGACAAATGGGAATAAAGCAGATCTACGCGAGAGCGGAGAATCTAATTGCGGGCGAGGTCTTCTCCAAAGTGGGGGCTACCGATGTGATATATCCTGAAATAGAGTCTGCCCAAAGATGGGCTTATAAGCTCATTGCACCGCAGATAGGTGAGAAGATCGACTTTGCACCGGGCTACAGCCTTGCCCGGATCGCAGCCCCTGCCAGCTTCGATGAAAAGACGGTTATGGACCTTCAACTTCGTCAGAAATACAACGTGAATCTGGTTTTGATCAAACGCGGCGAAAACAGCAAAGCCAAAAAGAGCGAGAAAGGTGCGATCATCAATGTCCCTATGCCCAACACGATTATTTATCAGGATGACATCCTGATGGTGGCGGGCTCCGACGCAGACCTCGCAAAACTACCGCAGGAATAACGTCGGTTTTTTACTTATAAACTCAAACTGACCTATTTAATAACATTATTATTGATAAGTCTTTTGTTTGCAAAGACATATATAGCCTTGTCATTCTGAGCGAAACGAAGTGAAGTGAAGAATCTGGCCAGAGAAAATATGGGTTTTCTTTTGCTAAAGCCGGATGCTTCGCCTTTCGGCTCAGCATGACAATAAAAATGGTCAGTTTGACTTATAAATTAAAATGCAAAAAAAATGAGGGAATTAACGAACAGTCTGCTTGAAGAGATTACAAGGCGGCTGGCAGAGTCGATTCAGCCAGAAAGGATTTACCTTTTTGGCTCGCACGCCGTAGGAAGTGCGGACAAAGACAGCGATGTTGATTTGCTTGCTGTTGTACCTGATACTGAAAAATCATTGCGGAAAATTGCCGTTGAGGGAAGAATGAGCCTCTGGGATATTGAAATCCCCTTCGATTTGATTGTATGCACTAAATTCCAGTTTGACAGGTTTCGTAACGTCAAGAATAGTATTATGAATGAGGCGTTTTGCTTTGGCAGGGTGATATATGGGTCCTAAAGCAGAGCTTGCCAAACAGTTTCTTATGCGCGCCGATGATGATCTGCAAATATCCGAAATTATTCTGGAAGAATCAGAACCAATATACTGGGCGGCAGCCTTTCATGCACAACAATGTGCCGAAAAGGCCCTTAAGGGTCTGCTTACTTTTCACGATATAAGAGCCGGCAAGACACATGACATTGGTGTTCTGTTGAAGCTCAGCTTACCGGCCCTGCCTAGTCTGGAGAAGTTTACGGAGCGGGCGAGCACATTAACAGCCTATGCCGTGGATTTTCGTTACCCTGTTCAATACGGAGATATTACAAAAAAAGAGGCAATTGAAGCACTTGAGATTGCCCGCACAATATACGAGTTCGTACTGAACTCCTTGCCAGACCTGGAAAAACCACCACAAGAATAAAGAATTCCACGGGGGATTACTTTAAGTGTAAATGACCTGACCCCGTTTTATGTACCACATGTAATTAGAGAGTTATCAACTTTCTCTGTCGTGTATTGCTGGAGCTGAGCCGTAGGCGAAGCGAAAGCAATACACGAGGCCGAAAATTCAGCCGGGGTTCTATAGCCCAGACCGCTGTGTGGGCGGTGGTTATTATATTCCAGCCGCCAGTTCTGAACAATAACCTTTGCCTCCTTGACCGAATAAAACAATTCACGGTTCAGGACTTCTTCTCTGAACCGGCCGTTAAGGTACTACCTCATGATATTGGTAAAGCTTTATTACGTTTATAAACATCAATG
>CAYNTC010000046.1:0-12072 GCA_964399795.1 uncultured Pirellulales bacterium
TCCGGTACTCATGGGTATTCTCCTTGATAATATAAGGATAACCCCATGATAGTATCATCTTAATAATTGAGCAAGTTATTTATGAGACAAAACACTAGGCGATCCTATGCCGAAACGCTATATTTCTGAATGAAAACTAAGGATGCTTTTTCCACCGAAAAACAAAAGCCTTATTGTAAAGGTCCTACCTGTAATAGAACACTCTTTCAAGAATAAAGAAATGTGAAGTTTCAAGGGCGCTTCTGAAAATAATGATGGGCGTAGCTCGCCATCTGGAGAGAGCGCGCAAAATTGATATCTGTAATAGAAACTGTATCAAGAGGCTTTTGTTGCTATCTTATCGAAGGGTGGTGCATGATTTCTTTTAAGGTAGCTGAGTATTTTGCTCACTCGTGCAACCACGATTCGCTGAAATATCATTACTTCTCTTGACGGTGAGGCTGAAGCTGGTATTGTATAAGGTAGGGTAAGAATATTTCGTTACCCGCTCAAAAAATAGTTATAAAGGAGGAAGAACATGCATAGACGAACACGGATCACGATAGCGTTCGCGGTTGCAGGGGTCATCCTGATTTTTCTCTTCGCCCTTTCGCCCCTGAACCGTAAAAAGGTCCATGCAGCGGGTGAGCGGGAACCGGTCGAAGGCACCGTTTCTGTTCTCGCGGTGTGGGGTGGTCACGAGCTCGACGTGTTCAAGGAGATGGCCAGACCCTTCGAGGTGGAAAAGGGGATCAGGGTCTCCTACGAGGGAACCCGGGACATCAATGCGGTTCTGACCACTCGGGTACAGGCGGGAAACCCGCCTGACATAGCCGTGCTCCCCGGGCCCGGAAAAATGGCGGAGTTCGCACGGGCCGGCGACCTGGTGGATTTGAGCACGGTCTTCGACATGGAGAGAATGAGAGCGGATTACACCGAGGGCTGGCTGAACATGGGAACGGTGGACGGAAAACTGGTCGGCGTGTTCGCCAAGGTGGCCATCAAGGGGCTGATATGGTACAACCCCCATGCAATGGATGCTGAGGGGATCGAGATCCCGAAAAATGCGGACGAGATGAGGGCTGTCTCCACGAGGCTGGTACGCCGAGGGAAGACACCCTGGTCCATCGGGCTGGAAAGCGGCGCTGCCAGCGGGTGGGTCGGCACCGACTGGCTGGAGAACATCTTCCTCAGGCAGCACGGGCCTCAGAAGTACCGCGAATGGTACGAGGGGAAGCTTGCCTGGACCTCGCCAGAGGTGCGGGAGACATGGGAAACCTGGGGAGAGATCGTGACCAATCCGAATATGGTGTACGGAGGAAAGCAGTACGTGCTGTCCACGAACTTCGGCCAGGCGGCTGCTCCTCTCTTCATGGATTCTCCGAGAGCCTACTTTCACATGCAGGCGAGCTTCATCCAGAGCTTCATCAAGGAGCAGTTTCCAAACCTACAGCCAGGGGAAGACTTCAACTTCTTCGGATTCCCACCCATCGAGCCCCGGTACGCAAATGCCGTCGAGGCGGCCGGAGACCTGGTGGGCATGTTCAATGACACACCTCAGGCGCGTGCCTTCATCAGGTACCTCACCACCCCCGAGGCGCAGTCCTACTGGACCAGCGGTACCGGCGCGCTTTCGGCAAACCGGAACGTATCCCTGGTATTCTATCCGGACGTGCTCAGCAGGAATGCCGCGCAGATCCTCCAGAAAGCCGACATCGTGGTGTTCGATGCGTCGGACATGATGCCTGGGAAGATGAACAACGACTTCTGGTCGGCGATCATGAGCTATGTGCAAAATCCTTCACGCCTGGACAGTATTCTGCGGGACCTAGAGAGGACGAGAAGGGAGGCGTACTAAGCCGGGTCTGACGGGGGGCTGTGCTACCCGCAGTGAAGCTCCCCGTTTCATAGTTTTGGAGCGATGCCATGATCCTGAGAAGTACGATCCTTGCCGTGGCAGCGGTGTTCGGGGTGCCGGCCGGGCTCACTTTGTACATCTTCCTGGTGGAAAAGGGGGTCGCCCGGTTGCGTTTCCCCGTGCAGAAACGGATTCGACCCTGGCTCTGGGTGGCTCCCGGGCTCGCCATTCTATCGGTTTTTCTGCTGTATCCCGTGATCAACACCCTGGTTCTGAGCTTCTTGAACAGTGACTCCACCCGATTCATCGGTCCTCAGAACTACCTCCGTATTTTTACCGACAGGGATATGCTCATCGTGCTGCGGAACAACGCCCTGTGGCTGGTCTTCTTCACGCTGGTCACGGTCACCGTGGGACTGCTGATCGCGGTACTGACCGACAAAGTGAGATACGAGCAGGCGGCCAAAGCCCTCATTTTCCTGCCCATGGCCATCTCCTTCGTGGCGGCCGGGGTGATCTGGAAGTTCATGTACGAGTTCAAGCCGAAGGGCGTGCCCCAGATCGGGACGTTGAACGCGGTGCTGACCACCTTGTTCCCCTCCTTCGAGCCACAGGCATGGCTGTTCAATCCAGGCATAAACAACTGGGCGCTGATCGTGGTGGGCATATGGATCTGGACCGGGTTCGCCATGGTCATCCTGTCGGCGAGCATCAAGGGGGTTCCAAAGGAGATCGTGGAGGCGGCGCGCATGGATGGCGCCGGGGAGTTTCAGGTCTTCTTCAGGATAACGCTTCCCATCATCAAGCCCACCATCATGGTGGTCACCACCACCCTGATCATCAACGTGTTGAAGATCTTTGATATCGTGTACGTGATGACCAACGGCATTCTGGACACCGAGGTCATCGCCAACCGCATGTACAAGGAGATGTTCAATTTCATGAATTTCGGCATGGCCAGCGCGCTGGCGGTGCTGTTGCTGGTGGCCATTGTACCCGTGATGCTCATGAATATCAAGAGATTCGGCCAGCGGGGGGAGGAGCAATGAGGAGGAAGCGACCTACAGCCAGCCGGGCCGTTCGCTTCCTGAGGAAGAGCCCCATACATCTCATTCTTCTGGCCGTCTGCGTGATCTGGCTGGTTCCCACCCTAGGTCTATTCGTCAGCTCTCTCCGCCCCCGGGCCCTTATTTTGAACACTGGGTGGTGGAATGCTTTCAATCCCCCCCTCCGATTCACCATAGAGAACTACATGCACGTCATCCTGCAGGCGAACATGGGCAGGAGCTTCTTCAACAGCCTGATGATCGCCATTCCCGCCACGGTGATGCCCATCCTGGTGGCGGCTTTCGCAGCCTACGCTTTCTCTTGGATGCGCTTTCCGGGGAGGGACGTGCTGTTTCTGATGATTATCGGGCTGCTGGTAGTGCCCCTGCAGATGACCCTCATTCCCATCCTCAGGCTGTTGAACAGCCTGCGTCTCACGGGCACCTTCGTGGGGATATGGGTCGCACATACCGCCTATGGCCTTCCCTTCGCGATTTATCTGCTCAGGAACTTCATTGGTGGGATACCGGAAGATCTCTTCGAGTCGGCTTTCCTTGACGGTGCCAACCACGTGCAGATATTCTACCGCCTGGTGCTTCCCATTGCCGTTCCTGCAATCGCATCCCTGTCGATCTTTCAGTTCATGTGGGTGTGGAACGATCTCCTGGTAGCTCTCATCTACCTGGGGGGAACCCCGGAGGTGGCGCCCATGACGGTTACCATATCGAATCTGGTGAACTCCTACGGTGGAGGATGGGAGTTCCTCACCGCCGCAGCCTTCATATCCATGGTGTTGCCGCTTCTGGTGTTCTTCTCACTTCAGCGCTATTTCATTCGGGGCATTCTGGCCGGATCGATCAAGGGATAAGCACCGCCCGCGCAGGAAACAGCGGCAATCCTGATCAGGTGCGCAATGACCAGGGTTACTGGGAGATCTCGAAGGCGAACATCTCAAAAAATGAGAGTTTATTCGGTGAATACAGCAGTTGAATTCATAATGTAATGAAAAAACCTGCCAATTTGCAGAAAAAAGGCCTAAAAGAACTTATTTCCAGCCTAAAAAATCGATTTGGCTGGAAGTTGCGGGATGGTTTATGCAAAGTAAAGTATGGAAGGCATACCTCTGGATCATTCGTAAAGTATTTTCTACAAAGAAACTGACTGCCTACCGATAAACTGGCTCGGGTTTACCCGGGCCTTCTAGCTTGAAGCGGGAATCGGGAAGGGACTGTCCACCGAAAACCCAGAATGTTTCCAGAAAAGAATCTTCAACGCAAAACTGCATGCCGCAGAATTGCGGCAGAGCAGCTCCCCTATCAACAAACAGCTTTACTACTCGCCTCCTGATGGCTGCGCTCACCCGTTCACGAGCCTCCCAGACCGCCAGGTCGGGAAGACCCGCGATCGACCGCAGGGGAAGCTCCTTCTTCAATTCAATCTCTATATCGATGATGGAGTGTCATCCGTGAAGCGTTGCGGACATCAGTCGGCAGAATATATAATATTAGAAACAGCATCATGCCCTATTCTGTTTCAGCTGATGGGAATGGGTTGCAAATCTCATGCTCGAACCATTCAATTTTTTGACAAAACATCATATTCGGGATATAATAACCGGGTAAGATGGGATTGACCTCGCCGGTCCGGTAAATCTTGCGAAACTCACCGTCTATCTACCGTGGTTCGAGGCATGTGGGAGTGGCCATGGACACGCAGGAGTACCGGCTGCAGCAGCGATTCTCAGCAGGATCCTGGTGATGACAGTCCTTGAATGGATGCGAAAAAGGATTTCATGATGGAGTACAGGGATTACTATAAAATACTGGGTGTAGATAAGGATGCATCAAAGGAAGAAATAAAAAAGGCATACAGAAAACTTGCCCGTAAATACCATCCCGATATTAATCCAACTGATAAAGACGCAACGAATAAGTTTGCCGACATCAACGAGGCCCATGAAGTATTGATCGATGATGAAAAGAAAAAAAAATACGACAGCCTGGGAGCAGACTGGCAGCAGTATCAAAGCTCCGGGGCACGGGCTGAAGATTTTGACTGGTCAAGATATGAGAAAGCAAGAAGCGGGACCACGTACTACGAGGGCCGTTGGAAGGATGTATTCGAGGGGCAGGACTTTTCAGATTTTTTCAGGTCGATATTCGGTGGGAGAGAGTACAGCTATGCGATGCGGGGTCAAGACCTCAAGGCTGAATTTACCGTCTCGATGGAAGAAGCATTTCACGGCTGTGCAAGAATCATCAACCTGAACGGTAAAAACATGAGGATAACGCTTGATCCTGGAATATGGGATGGACAGACGATCCGCCTGAAGGGAAAGGGCAATCCGGGCATCAACGGCGGAAAGAATGGAGATCTCTACATCACCCTGCGAGTGTTCCCGCGCCCAGATTACGAGCGGGATGGAGACGATCTGCTAACCGAAACGGCAATAAACCTCTACACGGCGTTGCTTGGCGGTGAATGGGAAGTCGAGACTCTTTCGGGTACCTACAAACTCAAGATCCCACCTGAAACACAGAACGGTACGGTCTTTCGCCTGAAGGGGAAGGGGTTTCCCAAATACAAGAAAAAGGGAACATTCGGTGATCTGTTCGTCAGGACTGTTGTCGAGATGCCAAAAAAGCTCAATTCTCAGGAGAAAGAGCTGATACAGCAGCTGGCTTCTATGAGATCTGAGCGATAGATTAGTGTCAGAGGGT
The DNA here is from genome assembly GCA_964399795.1 of uncultured Pirellulales bacterium. GTDB lineage: Bacteria > Planctomycetota > Phycisphaerae > Sedimentisphaerales > Anaerobacaceae > CAYNTC01. Next base: position 5,605 of record CAYNTC010000046.1, read on the forward strand.
ACTACCAATGTCAACTTCACAAAACTGTATCCGTATACAGGAAGTGTCCAGTATGTTCCGCATTGATCTGGATGTCTGCAGAGAGTTCATCGAATCTGGTCTCATCGAGGTTACAGTGCAGTTTGATGAAGAATATATCGCAACCAAGGAACTTGAAAAAGTACAGAGGATTGTCTCCCTCTACCGGGACCTTGGCGTAAACCGGGAAGGCATTGAGATAATACTCATGATGAGAGATCGGCTCGCTGCTCTCAACGACGAAGTGAACAAACTGAAACAACAGCTCGAGATGAGGGAAACAAAACCGATTTATGGAAGAATGAAGGCTCTCAAGAAAAAGGGTCTATACCTTGAGCAGTGACAAAGTGTCTTCAGGCTGTACAAAATAAACCCATCCTCCAAATTACCGTTGCTCCAACGAAAAAACCCGTAGGACTTGATTGTCATACTAGACCGTGGTGGCGGAGGATAGAAACGACGGCCTCGCAGCCAATTCGCACCAATTGCCTATAGACCGTGTCCTCACAAGGGGTGATATAAATCCGTAACCCTCCCTTTAATGTCGCTCAGCATTTGATTACGCTAAGCGTCAGTCCTTTTATCGGAAACTTCTGCAGGAAAACTATAAAAATAAATGTCTGCATGATCGCGCACACCCCGAGAGCCGCGAGCGCTCTCCTCTGAAGCATCCCCCCGTTCTCTATGAAAGTGCCCAGTCTCACGGGTGCCATCTTCGCCTTGAATGACGTAAGCACAAGGGCGAAGAGAAACTCGTTCCACGCCTCGATAAAGTAGAGCACCTCGGGCCGCCAGGATGCCGTTCATTGAAAGCGTAATCACGATGCGTATGAAGAGCAGAAACTGTGAAGGGCCTCAAGCCGGGCGCACTCGCAAAACTCTGCCGGGACGTTTTGAAAGAAGTACCGCAGAATAAGGAGAACGAGCGGCAGTTGAATAGCGCCTCCCCCTCCTGGACCAGCTCCGAACGTATTGCTACATTCACAAGATCCAGGATATCCCCGATTACCTTGTTGCTTAACTTTATTAAATTCTGATCGGTTTACTCTCAGTGACAACGAACACAGAATCACCAATGTTATGCCAAACAATATTCATAAAGTCAGAAGGAAAAATCTCAGCGTGACAATTCTTTCAGCTCTTCCCTGATGACCTTTCGAATCGTATTTTCAAGACTACGGTCTTTTATGTGTATATACTCCCGCAAGGCATCATTAATGTGGGTTTGATAGTTACCTCCTCCTTGTTTATGTGCCTGTTCCCGAAACCATTTCAAGATGTTTGTATCAACACGGATGGTAATTCTTGTTTTACCCGGAGGAGTTTTGACAACGGGTCCTTGCTCTGCGTTCGTAAAATCATATTCTTCTTTTCTCATATACATTCCTCTCTGCTTTTGTGGCAGGTCTGGCTGAAATTAAGCGGATGTCGTCGCCACGATATGTGTATACTACAACAATAACATGACCTAAGAAATCTATACCTATAGTCGTGAAACGTTGTTTGCCTCCAGCTAATTGTTCCTTAATTGTCAAAGACCACTCATCTTCGAAAACACCAACGGCATCGGCAAAATCAACCCTATGTTTTCTAAAATTGACTTCAGCCTTCTTTGGATCCCACTTGTAGTCCATAATGTATTGTATGTACAATCTGTGTACATGTCAAGAGATAAATCTGTTACATCGGTTCGTAGTTCGAGTCCCGTGGGGCTCCCCTCGGTTGTCTCTGAACGAACTCCCCTCGAATTTTTTATTATTCCAAAATACCACCCAGTTTTTGATAAAGGATTACGGAGAGGAAAGAAAATTGATTTTACAAAAACAAAATTTGGAGTAGTCTGTTTTTATTTATATTAGATTCTCATATTGGGTTATTCTCAAGATACATCTCTTTTGTGTGTTTCGTAATATGATCTCAGAATAGCATTGATTCTTGTTTGATAGCCTCTCCCAGTAGACTTAAACCACTCTAGTACTTTAGCATCTAATCTTAACGTAATGGGTTTTTTCTTCTCTGGATATTCTATTACAGCATTCTTCCAAAATTCCTCATCAAGTTTAGGAATATCTGAATAGTTAATATCTTTATCTTTGACTGAATCAATCTTTTTCAGTCTTTGCTCTTTCGATATACTCATAATATTTTCTCCTCTCTCTTTGGTTTGCTTTTCTTGCAGATATAATTCTTATTACATCCTTTCGTCCGGTATATACCACAATACAGATGTTATTTTTAATCTTCCCGATACTAATTTTTCTTGTTTCACCATAATCCCGTCTTTTATCAACAACAGTCAGCCTTATGTTCTGGAAAATGTCTATTGCATCAATAAAATCAACGCTATGTTTTTCAATATTAATTCGATTTTTCTCATCATCCCATTCATGTTGGCAACGATCAGTAATTGACCCAGTGCAACGTTTTATTTTTGACCCACCCCGGCAATAGTATAAGAGAAATGACCTTCTCTGACTACCCCTTTAAGTAAACCTTACATGGTTTTTTTCTTGTTGTTTTATAAAATTTAAAAATAGTAGCATTAGAGCTGTGGGTATGTGGGCAACTCAGAGTGCAACGGAGAGTTGTCCATATATCCACAGCCTTATTCCGCTCAAAGAAAAAAAACTCCGTAATTTAAGCACATATTGGCAGTATACCGTAAACCCCATAATATTTCTGCCTGACCTCCTCAAAAGGCGCTCATAGAGGGCCCTGAAGCGATTTTCTTCAGCATGGTGGTATTTTAATACCCCCGATTTCAGTCAGTCGTTCTCTATTTCCCTCTCCTGGCCTCGATACCTCTCTTTTATCACCCTTTTCGTTTTCCTTTTTGTGCTCGGTACGATAAACCCTTGGTAGTCAATATATGGGCATGGTGACCTAACCGATCAAGCAGTGCGGTGGTGAGCTTCTCATCGCCAAATACCTGAACCCATTCTGAGAAGGCCAGGTTGGTAGTAACGATGGTGGACCGCCTCTCATACCGTTGGGACAAAAGATTGAACAACAGTTCTCCTCCGGCACGATCAAAAGGCACAAACCCAAGCTCATCCACGATCAGAAGCGATGCCCTCAGTAATCGCTGCTGTAAACGCCCCAACAGACGTTCATCCCGTGCTTCCAGCAACTCCCTCACCAGATCCGCCGCCCGGGTGAACATAACCCGAAATCCCCTTCGAGCAGCTTCCACTCCCAATGCAATCGATATGTGCGTTTTCCCAGTACCAATCGGACCGGCAATAATAACATCTTCAGTCTTCTGAATATACTCACAGCTTGCCAACTCCAGAATCTTCTGACGACTGACTCCTTCAAGTGCTTCCCAATCCATCTGATCAAAGGTCTTTACCTCCGGAAAACGGGCTTCTTTCAGACGCCTGGAAGCAGTACGTCTCTCCCGAGAACGTAACTCTGTCTCTAACAACTCACGAAGGAACTGCTCAAAGCTCCAGTTATCCTGCTGAGCCTCTCGAATCAGCGATGGATATTCATCGCGTATCCCCGGAAGACGTAAGACTTTAAGATGTCCCTGAATAACTGCATCTTCAACATGACTCATAATCGACCTCCCAGCAACGTATCATAGTCGGCAATGCACCCCGATTCAATTCGATACGTTGAGAGAGATTTCGGAACTTCGACCTGCTGAGGACCCTGAGGCTCCTGGATCCTGCTTCGTAAGGCCAAAAGATCTACCCTGCCTTCTTCAAGAGCCGTCAGAAGAGCCTGGGAAACCGCCTCCTGACCGTGATCCTTCACGGCTCCCAACACTTTTGCCATCACCCGGGCTCCATCCCGTTCCCCATAGCTCTCTGCTAATAACTTCCATAACCGATTATACGGCTCTCCCAGTTCCTCTAAGAGCGTCGGTATAACCTGACGCACGGCCTGGGGCTTACGAGCAAGCTCTGCCAAATAGTGACGATACTGAACCTTTCGTTTTCCTCGTTTCACCTTCTCCACTGTGATGTGTTCCCCACAGCAGCTCAGACGAATATCAGTCACGCCAATATACATAGTCACAGGCAGTCTGGCCCAGTGAGAGGGCACTGAGTAATCCGCCGCATCAATACGTACCAACGCCTGCTTGCTTGCTGAGCTCAATACGACCTCCCTCACATCAAAGGGCTTCTCAGGAAGTGCACGTAGCTGCTTCTGTTCTTCAGCAAAACGATCAGTAACACTTTTCCCATCACAATCTACCCGCCGTGCACTAAAGGCTTCTACCTCCTCCAGAATGGACTCCGCAATACCAGTCAGCGTTTCTCCCCTCGGAATCGGCGTCAGATGCTGTAACCGAATACCTTTACCGCGGGATTCTACCCCTCCCTTGTCATGCCCTTCACCAGGACGGGCAAAACAGGGCTCAAATAGATAGTGACTGCTTAATGCCAGAAACCGGTCCGTCAACTCTATACGTAATTTCACCCGCTTCTTCACCGCAGCAGTAAGATTATCGTAGATGATTCTCCGTGCCACCCCCTTAAAAAACTGAAAGGCTCGTACATGCCCATCCAAAAACGATAGCTGATCACACCGATCATACAACCACACAAAGTCTTTGCCCGAATACATCAGCCGCATCAGAAACTTCCAGGCCTTACGTAACTCCCCAGCTTCCTCTACCGTCACCTCGAAAAAGTCAACCTGTGCACACTCCCCAGGAAAATAAACCAGAGGAATATACACCTCCTGCTTCTGCCGCCGCTTCTCCCGGAGATATTCCCGTACTGTGGTAATACCAACATCATAGCCTTCTTCAATCAGCTGACGGTGTATCCTGCTTCCCGTAATCCGTTGCTTCAGTGTCGTTCGTCCTCGCCACTCCTCCAAAAGCTCATCAATTCGTGGAGACACTTTCTCCAGCACCGGCTTTCTCCTGGTCTTTGACTCCTGCCGTGCCGGCTCACTGGCCTGCAGATATTTTCGTACCGTGTTGCGGCTCACCCCCATCTGACGCGAAACTTCCCGGATCGAAACTCCTTCCAAAATCACTTTGTGTCTGATAACATGTACTTGATCCATCCTCAGCATCCTTTCCTCCGGTAGTTTCAGATTTGCATCTTTAATCTACCGAATTTGGTGTTGGGGGTGGGTCAATTCTTAAGCGTTGGATGGGTCAATTTCTGAGCGGTGTGTCCACAAATTTCACATTATTAATCTATTTTTGTATGTATATTTTGTCAATACATATTACCACATAGGTTTTATGTAATCAATACAAAAAGTCTATAAATAAGGGCGGAACTTTCTGAACTAAATAAAAGTAGCGCTTTCCGGAGTTAACCGAAAAGCGCTTAGTTCGAGTGTGTTTAACTCGCCTCCCCCTCTTGGATCAGTTTCGAACATATTGCTACACTCACAAGATAGAAAATATCCCGAACTTTCTTTTAGCTTAGATAGTTCGAGTCATACACATCTCGGTCGTTCGAAAACTCAAAGCTAATGACGTCCCTACATTGATCCTCGATAGCATCCAGTTGCCCCCCAAGATGCTTTTACGTAGCAGATCCTATGTGACCAACCTATACATCAAACGTGATCTCCCAATCAGAGAAATAGCCAGGCAATTGAACGTAAGCCATTCGACAGTGATCGAGTGTTTGAGACGGTTAGGTATACATGATAAAGGCTCAAGAAAAAGAGTTATAACCCAAGGCCAGATTCCTTTTGGATACAACTATAGGAATGGAAAACTCGAAAAGAATCAGGAGGAGCAGGAGGTTATCAGAATCATCAAACAATTGAGATCAAGCGGAGTTTCGTTAAGAGGAATAGCAAGGGAATTAAATAAAAGACTCGTTCCTACAAAGAACAACGGGATTTGGCAAGCCACCACGGTGAGTAATATACTCTCACGAAATTGTGTGTGGTGTTGAGACCGAGGATTTCAACTAGAACATCTATTCCCCTCTTATTGAACGGATTCAATAGGAGATATTATAATTAATGTTCGCTATTTTTTTCCTCAGGTGCTCATTTTTCAGATGACCCATTTAGGTAAGAATTTTAAAAAGCCCCGAAGTATCGGGGCTTTTTTCGCTGATTTAAAGAGCTACTACATTTGAAGCCTGTAAACCTTTGGGGCCTTCTTTTATTTCAAAAGAAACCTCTTGATTTTCAGCCAATGTTTTGAAACCAGCAGAGTTAATTTCTGAGAAGTGAACAAAAACATCATCACCATCATCTCTGCTTATGAACCCAAAACCTTTTTGCTCATTAAACCATTTTACTTTTCCTGTTGCCATAAAAAATAAAACCTCCAAATAATAATATTTTATCTTTTTTGAAAAAGATTATAAATATTACTATTTTTTTAATTCATTGTCAAGTAAAATAAAATACGAAAAGGGTGTTGATGCCCCAGGCATTAGCTCGATAGTAAACGACATAGGGTTGTAATAGAAATTAGGAGAACACCTTACTTGATTATATTATTATATGAAA
>CAYNTC010000047.1:0-11883 GCA_964399795.1 uncultured Pirellulales bacterium
TCGATGTCCCCATGGATGAGTCGCTATTTAGTATGGATGTGCCGGAGGGTTATTCACTGCAGCAGGCTGAACTTGATTTGCATGGAGCTACTGAAGAGGACTTCATCGAAGGGCTTCGCATAATGGCGGAAGACCTTGGAGATGGCTACTTCCCCGACAGTGTCGCGTTAGAAGACTATATTAGAGAAGCTCCAAATGTAGCAAAGAAAATTGAAGAAATGGGATTATCTGAAAAAGAGCAAACTGAACTTGCAATGAAATTGCAGCAATATTTGCTGTTCATTAGGTTCTTCAAGGGCGAGGGCGAGTGGCATTATGCTGGTAAAGATGTAAAACTTGGCGATGCTGAGACGCCAATTTTTTGGTATCAGCCTAAAGACTCAGAAACCTACCGCGTAATCTACGGCGATCTGCATATTGAAGATGTGGCATCGGATAAGTTGCCAGAGTGAGTGTTTGATAGAAATAGTATTCGCTATAGAGGCCGAGCAATTATTACTTGGCCTTTTTTATGTGACATATCTTCCGATATCTCGTGACTTATTGAAAAACTTCTCAAAAACGTGTATAAAAACGAACATGAGGCAGAGAATTCTTGTTGCCACCGGTAATCCTGGAAAGATGGCTGAATTAAAGGCGATGCTTGATTTTGATGTTGAATGGCTAAGCCTTTCTGAATTTACGGATATTGCAGAGATAAAAGAGGACGGTGTTACGTTTGCTGAAAATGCACGCAAAAAGGCTCTCGGTTATGCAAAGGCGACAGGCCTGTGGACGATTGCAGATGACTCTGGGCTGGTTGTGGATGCCCTTGACGGTGCGCCGGGTGTGAAATCGGCGAGGTTCTCAGGCGAAAAACTGTCAGATGAAGACAGGACACTAATAGACCATAGAAACATTGCAAAAGTGCTGAAACTTCTCGAAGGTGTATCAACGGAAAAAAGGACGGCAAGATTTGTCTGTTGTCTATGTCTGGCGCAGCCTGAAAGAATCATTGCTGAAACCATAGGGACATTAGAAGGTCTGATAACCAACAAAGAGATTGGCACAAATGGCTTTGGCTACGATCCAATTTTCTTTGTTCCGACGTTAAACAAAACTGTTGGACAATTAACTGCCGAGGGAAAAAATGCAATTTCTCACCGTGGCAATGCTATCCGAAAACTTAAGCCCCTACTTAACAAGCTCTTAGAACAGTATAAAAAATCTGAATTCCTATTTTGACTTGACATCTCTCTTACTCACCTGTATTTGTCCAATGCTTAATGTGTCGTTGAAACTCGCCGATAAGGGCTTAATGTATCATTTAGGGTCTTGAGCTTGGTTGAAAGCCAGGATTAAAAAAAATCGTTTCTAATATGGCAAAGTCGAATTCGAAAAAATCGCTGGTTATTGTCGAATCGCCGGCCAAGGCGAGAACAATAAACAAATACCTTGGCTCGGACTTTGAAGTTAAGGCCTCGATGGGTCACGTGCGCGATCTGCCTTCGAAGGGCCTTAATGTCGATCTCGAGAATAACTTCGAGCCCACCTACGAGGTAATGCCCGGCAAAAAGCGGACTGTGACATTTCTCAAGGCTGCGGCAAAGAAATGTGACAAGCTTTTCTTAGCGACTGACCTTGACCGGGAAGGTGAAGCAATCGCCTGGCACTTGGCGCAAATCCTCGGTGTATCAAAGGAAAAGATTTACCGCGTAATCTTCAACGCTATAACCAAATCTACAATTCAACATGCCTTTTCTGAGCCAGGCAGAATAGATATGGACAAAGTATCGGCTCAACAAACTCGGCGAATTCTGGACCGTATCGTAGGTTATCAGATAAGTCCGCTACTATGGAAAAAAGTCACGCGGGGACTGTCAGCCGGACGTGTACAATCTGTCGCCGTCAAAATTATAGTCGAGAAAGAGCGTCTAATCCGTGACTTCAAGCCGGAGGAATACTGGCTAATCCCCGCAGTCTTTAGCACCGACCAAGTAAATGACTACAGCCAGGAGTGGCTCGACTTCATAGGGCGTCAGGTTGATGATAATAAAGGTCCCAACGTCGCAGAACAAAGCAAGTGGCTGATTCAGCACAATGCCTTTAAGGCTGAGCTACATAAAATAGGCGATGAGAAATTCAAGGCCTCTAACAGAGAAGAAGCTGAAAAGATATTTAGCGCGCTTAAGCAGGCTGACTTCAAGATTGCCGATGTAGAAACAAAAGAATCGGTGTCGAGACCTTCGGCACCATTTATCACCAGTACATTGCAGCAGGCTGCTGCAAATCGTCTGGGCTTTAGCGCCAAACGGACCATGTTAGTAGCTCAGCAGCTTTATGAGGGTATCGACCTGGGTTCGATGGGTTCACTCGGGCTTATTACGTACATGAGGACCGATAGCACCCATTTGTCAGGCGAGGCTGTCAGCGAAGCGCGAAACTACATCAAGACAAATCTTGGCTCCAATTACCTGCCAGAACAAGCAAGAGTATATACATCAAAGAAGAATGCTCAGCAGGCGCATGAAGCGATCCGGCCAACGGATGTGGACCTCACACCGAATGAGATAAAAAATTTCCTGACCGATGAGCAATATAGGCTGTATGACCTTATCTGGCGGCGTTTTGTTGCCTGTCAGATGGAATCTGCTAAATGGGGTGTAACAACCTTAAATGCCGTAGCTGATACCCCGCTTGGACAATGTTTGTATAAAACGACGGGAAGAGTGCTTATCTTTGATGGTTTCACGAAGATATGGCCGGTCTCATCAAGCGAACAACAATTGCCCATTGTAAAAGTGGGGCAGAAGTTGGCAGTGATTGACGTCAGATGCGAGCAACATTTTACGAAACCACCGGCCCGCTATACTGAAGCGGCACTTGTAAAAGCACTTGAAAAAGAAGGTATCGGACGACCAAGCACTTACGCGGCAATAATAAGCACAATCCAGGATCGTAGGTACGTTGAGCAAAGGGATAAAAAATTCTTCGCTACAGACCTTGGTGAGATAGTCACCGACAAGCTCAATGAATACTTCCCCAAGATAATGGATGTTGCCTTTACACGTTATATGGAAGAGCAACTCGACAAGATAGAAGAACAGCATCTCGACTGGCTGGGCGTACTGAAGGATTTCTATGGGCCGTTCAGACAAAACCTCGAGACAGCGCAAAAGCAGATGAAGCATGCAAAAGCCGAGGTCACGCCAAGCGAGTACAAATGTCCCAATTGCGGCGAGCGCCTTGTTTATAAATTGGGCAGAAATGGTAAGTTTTTAAGCTGCTCAGCATATCCGGAATGTAAGTTCGCCAGCCCCTGTGACAAGAACGGCAAGATGATCGAACAGAAGCAGAGCGGACATAAATGCCCGGTTTGTGGTAAGCCTATGGTATACAGGACTGGGCGGTATGGTTCATTCATCGGATGTAGCGATTATCCAAACTGCAAAACAACGCTTAAACTAGATAAACAGGGCAACGTCCTACCTCCAAAGCCTCCGCCTGAGTCCACGGGTATTAAGTGTCACAAGTGCGGCAAAGGCGAACTGGTTATAAGACAGAGTAAAAGAGGACCGTTTTTAGGCTGCAGTAGATTCCCCAAGTGCAAAACCATCGTCAGCATCAAGAATTTAGATCATCTGAAAGAATTGCAATCGGCCGGAAAGTGGCCGCCAGAGACACCTGAGCAGGCTAAGGAAATTCTGGGCAAGAAAACAACTAAAAAACTCTAACTGATAAGAAGTAACACCGATCAGCCTCGCGGTGCATTAGACAATTCTTTGTGGAAAAGTTTCTATAACAGCGCCTAATCTCATCCCTGATATATCTGGCAAAAGCTAAATGTACTTGCATCTCTTGATGAAAATTAGTCAACTCAAACTGACCGATTTACTAACGTTATTATTGATAAGTCTTTTATCTGCAAAGACATATATCGCCTTGTCATTCTGAGCCCTTCGCTCCGCTCAAGGGTAAACTCCACGAAGTGAAGCGAAGAATCTGGCCAGAGAAAATATGGGTTTTCTTTTGCTAAAGCCGGATGCTTCGCCTTTCGGCTCAGCATGACAATAAAAACGGTCAGTTGGAGTAATCAAACTGACCATTTTCTTGTTGTCAAGCGAAACTAATTGCATCTAACGCATTTAATTTATGGATTTTTATCTGAAGCATCTACTCAAGTCAACTGAGGAGTCTTGATTGTGTCCTTAGCGGTAAGATAATCTGTAACCTTCTTAATATCAGTAGCAGTTGAAATCAAAAACAGTTCGTCACCTTCATTTATGACTTGGCTGCCTCTGGGGATTGAGAAATCTTCTTTTTGTTGGTTATACACCGCAATGAAAGTGCACTCAGAAGGAAAGTCACGACTTCTTGCTAACTCCTCAATTTTTTTGCCGACTACCTTGCTATTTTTCGGCACCAGGACCACAAATATATTTGCTCTGCCACCACCTATAGTTGTGATTTGGCGGACTTTGGGGTGCTCGATGTCTATCAACATTTGGTTGACCATCAGGTCTGTTACGCGAACGATTGCATTGACTTCTGCTACTTTATAAGCATTCTCATAGTTAGGATCCCTCATCCGTACTATGATTTGTGGCACACCCAGACTCTTGGCGAGTATCGCGCAGGCAAGGTTTTCTGCGTCATTGGGTGTCGCGACAACAACCACATCTGCTTTTGCCATACCAGCTTCTCTAAGAACCTCAATACGCGTGGCGCTGCCATTGACAGCGATTACCCCCGAATCCGCATAAAGCTTGTCACAGACATCCTTATCGGGGTCAACCATCACGACATCGTGCTTATTCTCAAGCAGGCTGCGCACGAGCAGACCACCAACCATACCACCACCAGCTACTACAATGTACATTTTTAAAACCTCCCATTATGTCAAATTTTCTTTTTTTGCAGACGTTATTATCGCCAAGCCTTTCTGGAAAATATGAGCAGCACAGGTATTATCTCTAACCTCCCGGCCAGCATACCAAATATATAAGTAAGTTTAACAACCGGATGTATATCTATCATGTCCTGGACAGAAATATAGCATGGGCCAATGTTGCCCAGGGCAGAAAACATGCCTGAAAATGATTGCAGAGCCCCTTGATTTGAAAATAGTGCGGTGACTCCGCCACCGATAACCAGCATCGCAATCCAGGTGAAGAAAAGGGCGGCTACTCTGTGGATTTCACTATCTGGGACTATCTTATTGTCGATAACCAGGCCGGCCGATGTTCTGCCGCCAACTCTTACCTTGAATAATTCTCTCACCATAAGCCGGTTCAATATGGCAATTCGCAGAACCTTGAAACCACCGCCGGTTGAACCCACGCAACCTCCAATCACCATCATAATAAGAAACAACTGTTTGGACAAAGCTCCGAAGAACTCAGAGCCGATGTCTTTCGTTCCAAAACCAGTGGTAGTCAGTACAGAAATGACCTGAAATATGCTGTATCTAAATGTTCGCTCAACCTCAGCCAGCTCTATAGCCTTGCCTCGTGTGAAGATAGCCTGCACTGCGCCAGTTTTAATCAGATGGTCAATCATGATGATGGCTGTAAAGGCTGTTAGCAGTCGCCACCAGTATCGAACTTCGATGTTGTCCCACAGAGCCTTAAAGTCCTTCGTCAGAACCCGATAATGTACAAGGAAGTTTATGCCGCCGAGCATCATTAAAAACGAGAGTGTATACTCTATGAGCCTGTAGTTTGTATGGCCCGTAAGGCGGTAGTATTCTATGCTGGCATCATGGGGAGAGAAGCCACCGGTCGAAAGCGTGGTCAGCGAGTGGCAAATGGCGTCGAATATTGGCATCTTCTCAAGAGAAAGAACCACCGCAGCCATGATAGTAAAGCCTGCATATATCTGCCACAGTATCTTGAGCGTATTGAAAAGACCTGGTGCCGGTCTGCCGGACGATATTTTATGGCTTTCTGCTCCGAAGATTTGATGTGCTCCGCTCGCTCGAAAGGTGACTATCAGAAAAAACGAGAGAATGCCGAGCCCTCCGAGCCATTGCGTCAATGACCGCCAGAGGAGGATGCTTCTCGGCATTTCATCCAGCCCGGAATAAACAGTGATACCGGTAGTGGTAAAGCCGCTCATAGCCTCAAAGAATGCGTTCAGATAACCGGACTTGATACCTATCACAAAAGGCAAAGCCCCTAAGAGTGAGGCAAAAATCCAGCCGAGCGCGCACATGAGCATGGAGCCGGTCGTGTCCAGAGTATATGGTTTAAGCAGCCTCCGCAGTGTGAATCCGATAACAAAGGAAATTGTAGCAGGCAATAAAAAAGCTACGGCTGTGCTGTAACCCTCACTGTACTTTCCCCAGTACAGGATTACAGCGATGATGGGCAATAGGAGTACCAACCCCAAAATTTCAAGTAGATGTCCGATGAAATGAAAGACACAACTGACACGTTGAGATCTATTTCGCATCCAGGATTCCGTAGTCTTGTGCCTATGTCACATGTATATATACCTGACATTTCTTATCGGTCTATTTTGTCTTTTACTTAATTGGTTTTTTTGGCTTGTTGGCAGAACTTGCTCATAAGCTCCATAGCTTTATTTGTTCTTTCTATTGAGCCGTCCATCTTTGCGAAGGCATCGACAAGCTCTAATAGTTCCGGTGCCGGTTCGACTGAGCCGTAGTGGTGTGCGACGTTGACGATGGCTGCATCAAGGCCATATTCCATTGCCTTGGCCAGATAAGCTCTGCAGATGCCGATCTTACGTACCGGCAAGTCGCGAGCGCAGTTGCTTATTCCAAGCGAGCAGTGCACACCTGTCATTGCTGGGTCACTCTTTATTTTTTTTATCGTCTCAAAGGTCCGGTAGGTATAGCCGGGTACATTCGGCTCCATCGGCATATCAATAGCAAGCGGAAATACCGTTGAGTCGAAGAATATCTGCTCCGGCTTGAAATCGTATTGACCAATCGCTTCCTCAAAAATCTGCTTGGCTAAAGAATACAATTCATCGACTGAATGCGAGCCGCCTGGACCGGTGGGCATCCCCTCGCTGACTAAAAGCCCAACGAAGGAAAAGTCGAAATCCTTCTTCAGTGGCAGCACGTTGTTCATCGTATAGGTCTTTACCGAGTTTATAAGCGGTGGTTTGATGGAGTCGGTGGAACGGTACCATTGTTTGAGCCCAGCTATCAAAACAGAATCGTTGCTGCTATCGATACAGATAGGGACACCTTTGCCCCATTTCCTGATGAGCTTAACATACTCAGTCATCATATCAACAGTAACCTCGGGTTCATCCTCGCCGAATGCATCGAGATTAACAGCTATGTAGGCCGCATTATCAGCAACCTGAGATTGAATCAGGTCTTTGATATAGGTCAACGGTTCGCTTGGCACTTCATAGGCATCAGGCCCACGTTTGGCTAACTGGCTCATCATCGTACCGGTCTTTGGAATTGAAGCGTGAATTGATTCGCCGATGGTAATCAATGAACTTTTCATCGTATCATCCCTAATATAAAGAGCTGCAAAGCATATAAATCCAAGCAGAACTTAAGTGACTTTACTATTTGCTTTGAGTTATTTACTCTTTTAAATTGTGGATTGTATATAAACAGAAGCTATATAGCAAGAGGCTATCCGTGGTAATCCACGTTTACGAATGGCCACATTCCCAGCTTTTTTATGGATTTTTAATATTTCATGTAGCAGTCGGTAACAAAAATACATGAAGAAATGCAATTCGGTTGCTCGACAATAATGCTAAGATGCGAAGCTAATCGGCAAGGTTCCTCTATGCACTTTGGAACATGCCTAAGTGAAAAAAGTAGGGCTCATGCTCTCAATCAGCATGAGCTTATTGACTTATACAATCGCTTCTGCCTAACCATTAGCCTTAGGATACTCTACAGCTATGCTGTGTTTGATCGTGCAATTATTCCTCAGGTTACTCTTCGGCTGGAGTATTTGGCTCCGGCGGCGATGGCAGATACAACCCGACCTCATCAAAGTAAAGTCTGCCCTCACCGTCTTGTGGAACTATCTGACTTCCAACGCCGATGGTCATCTTATCGACCGAAGTCAAATCTACTCCAGCATCGCTTAAAACAGTAAGTGGAACATCCCACTGGTGCCAATTATCTTCAAGCACCGCATTGGGATTATCCGGATGTTCGACAACCTTAACCGTACCGCCACCTTCTACAGACACATATAGCGGCTGAGCGTTATTGGCGGGCGTAGCAGGGTTGTTGGTTGTTTCCCTAGTGGTCATTCGTCGTTGATGATGGCTGCTGCTAGGTTAAGGCATATTGCCAGCACTTGCTGGGGAACGAAGAAGTACATGAATATGAATCGTTTTCAAGAACAAGAGATAGAATTGCTGGTGGTCGGTTAGGCCGATAAAAAATCACCACTCCCATGGGGGTGGCAGGTATAAGGGCTGTGACCAGATGAAGGACCTATCACAAAATGTGCGAAACTTTCTTGACACTACTCCGGCAGCAAACTATTCACAGATTCACTCATAAATTTATACCAGATTAACTCCTAAAACATCGAGAAAAATCTTGTATAAAACGAGAATGGCTATTTTTATAGGACTTTTTGCTTGACGATCTATTACGAATTTGGTATAATTATTTTAGTTTCAAGGAGGAGTGGTTTTAAGATGTGCAATCCAAGAAAAAGACATGGATGCCCCTTCTTACTTTGATTATTCGTATTTATAAGTGCTTTCATCACCCTCCTCAATGGAGCCCCTGCTTCTCCTGCACCATCCTAAAGTCTTATAAAGGCAGGGGCTCATTCCTTTATCTTCAGTTGCGTAAATCCGTCTGTTGTGCCTTTACATAAAGTAAGCATGGTATTCTTCAGGAAAACTCGTTTTAAGATACCTATATTTACGTTAAGCCCTGCATTTACCGAAAGTTTGATAGTTTTTGTTAGCAGACTTAAGGTTTTACTCCCGGCTGCAAATAGATTGGTATCGATGTCGCAGCCGGTTCACCGAATCTGAATAAAAATGCCATCATAGAGCGCGATCTCTATAGCACTACAAAGATACACCCAAAATAGCATTTTTGATCCCAGCTTGAATTCTGATGATTATAAGGTTTTTAGAAAGCACCCTTTTTTCCTATTTTCAATAAATTCTTCTTGACGCGAGGCTCATATTATGTTAGGTAAAAAGCATCGGACACATAGCTTGAGACATGGAGGAGGTCATATCTGACTGAAGCCCTATGGGCTAACGAGCTATGTGATCAAGGAAGATATCTCGGAGGAGGAAGAGACGTGCCGATACATAATGACAGTGCAAGGAGCTTTGCATTTGTTTCTGGGGTGATTGATGTAAAAGCAACACCCACTAAGCAGGTAAGCATCTACAGTCGGTTCTTAAAATGGGATAGTTATTCGTATAGACAAAGCATCTCTGACTGCAACCTACTTCATGTCGTTGCTAAATGTGTGTATGTACACGGCCACACCATAACCTCAAGATTCATAAGATCTTGTACCGCCGTTCGTGGTTTGGTGAAGCAAACGTCCAGATGGGGCGGTACAAATCAATTCAGACAAGCGGCTCGTTCAGATTCCGACGGTGAGCTTCTGTTAAATGTGCCTTCGCGCGTTTGGAATTGCCTGATGGAAGCTGAAGAAGTTTTGTTCGCACCGAAAATCCACATGCAGCAAAATGGCCTATGGATTTCATTTAGTCGTTCTGGTATAAAATTAGAACCGATTCTTTCATTTTCCAAGCCTTTGGTTGTGGATAGCTCGGCTCGTGGTCCGCCGAGGCGCATGTGATGACATAGACTTTTTTAATCACTTTATAAAAACTATCTTGTTCAAGACTGGTAAATTGGGGTAAGGCCTGCTTTCTGTTAGGCAGGTATGAAATAAGGAGTTCACAGGACGTGAAAGGCAAAATGTTGACAGTAACAATGCAGCGATGAAGGTCCCGTAAACGTGCAACAATATGGGCTTGAGGATTATTAGCCTGCCTGGTCAACGAAAAAGCAACGTTTTTTTGTCCGTACGCTGGTGTACTTAAACTCCTTCAATAAAGGCAGATGCTGGCGCTGGGCAAGTACGGTAGCAATAATCAGGCAATCAATTGAATACGCGGGCCATAATGTTGTATTGATATACTATAACGACGGTACGGTTTGCTTTTCGGTATGTTAGGAAAGACGCCGTATCAGGCGAAAAATGCCTAATGATAGGGATTAGGCAAGGAGGTCGAAAAATGTTAAAGAAAATTTTAAGTGTGACTGTAATGCTAACAGTGCTTGGCATAGCGATTGTGCCAGCAACGGCAGGAGAAATAAAAAGCTATACTTGGCCATGTGAATTCAAATCGCTGGATTTGTGTGATATTCCAGTGTACATGGATGTGGGATTGTATGTAGAGATTCTGGACCAACACGGCTTAAAAATCGAATTGGAACAGGAAGATTTTGACACTTATTCAGGTTCTTGTATGATCCAGATAAAGTCCAATTTCGATATAATACTTGGCTGCTATGTAGTGGGTAATGAAAATGCTGACTTAATGCAGGGCTACTTCAGATGCTACATAAAACCTGATGAATTCGTTTGCGCGACACTGTGCAATACGGTAGAAGAGCGTATAGTCGAGGTTGTATACGATGACGTCAGAATCGTGCATCACTTGTTTGGTAAGAATATCCGGGTTGGCACGGCCGTCATAACCGTAAAACCGGGTTTTGAGTACACTTGGGAAGATCCATAGTGGGTGGATGGATTGCAACGGATTATAAGCGACAACGGGCAATGATGTGCGATATAAATGGTCACCAGTCTTATGCGATTGGATAAACACTGCACAAGTTAAAAAATATGCCGGGAGGGATGGAGAGAAACTGTCCCTCCCTGTACCCTTGCAGATCGAGCAGCGTCAAACAGATAGGCAAAAGCAGTTTTATCTTTATAATGCAGAGATGTATGTCTGATGTTGGATACAACAAGACGCGAGAGCCCATCCATTAGCTGCGCCCGTTCGGCGAAATTTTCCCCCTTCAATTATGTTCTGGGCAGGCCAGGAGCGTAGTCGGACGGGCTCAGGGTAGACTTTGGAGCTACCGACCGGCCCGTCTATATATGCGAAAAAAGCCGGGCGAATCAGCCCGGCTTTTGCAGTAAACATCATCTTTGCTCTGTACATCTATTTAGGCAAATCCTCCGGTGCCGAATCCTCGACGCTCAGATCGCCGTAGATAACACGATAAGTATCCGAGCCTTTCGGCCGATACAAGAATACTGCAGTGTTAGCATCGCCAAATTCCACGCCTTTTCCGACATAGTGCCAGTCAGCACCGCTCGGTTCAAGTTGTGAAAAGAACACAAAGCCTCGCCCAAACGACATACCAAGCTGAGCTTTTTCTTCCTCGGACATGTCCAACTGGTCAACTTCATCTTCGGTGCGCGGAGCCATGTTCGCCAACTGCGAAGTCAGGTTCATCAAATCTTCCATGCTAATACTGTCCGGGAACTTTCCACCGAGTACATACTCCGCCCAAACTCGCAGGACAACAATGAAATCCTGCTCGTTGAACTCAGTCCAATCCTGTTCCTCCTCGTTCAAGGTATAACCTGCAGGCACATCCATGCTAACCAGCGATTCGTCTACCGGAACATCAAACTCGATATTTTTGATAATGGTTTGTGTCTGTCCCTGGAGTAATTCGATGCGTATCGGCAGGGCTGTCTTAAGATCGGCCCAGATCGTAAGTTTTAAATTTGGTTCGCTAAGCAAGAACCCAACAGCTCTTTGGCCATCAATCTCCCGCTCGCCAAGCTCCTGGACTGGTATGTTAGGATTGTCCTCTATTTTGGAGACAATATCTCGGACAAGACCCAGGTAGCTTTTGGTTCCTTCCTGAAGAGGTCC
>CAYNTC010000048.1:0-11816 GCA_964399795.1 uncultured Pirellulales bacterium
ATTGATGTTTATAAACGTAATAAAGCTTTACCAATATCATGAGGTAGTACCAAATTGATGATTTGCTGCTTTTCTGAAAGGCCACAAGCGAAAGGAGGTGCAGTATGTCAACTCATAGGCACACCAGCATTTTCAGGATAATTCTTGCGATTTTGTTTATAATCTCAATTCTTAGCGCTAACCGTAAGTCTGTCGGTGCTCTACGAAGCAGATCAAAGCGAAGTAGTCAAAGCACTAAGCAACTAAGCAAGCCATCTTCCACCGGTAAGAACCAGCCTCGCAGGAGCATCACGAAATCGCAGACTAAGAGCACCTCTATTCAGCGGCATAGCCGGCCTTCGATAGGGTTAAGTACCTCAAGGATATCGAGACCGACTCATTCACGAACGTTCACGAGGCACCGCGCCACAATCTCCAGAGGGCCAACATCGAGTGGAATTACAACCAAGAGCTTTACAAGCAGAGGCCTTGGCAATCTTTTTGGTAAACCTCTCACAAGAACGAAAACAACTAATGCAAGCCCTACAACAACATCGCCGCCTAAAGCAACATCCCGAGTAAGAGCAAACTTAATCACAGGCTCTTCGAACAACCGCCCCACTATTGTCAGAAAATCACCGGTGCCAACCAAGCCAACCCCCAACATACACCCGCCCGTTACCACTTATACTGAACGATCGAATTCCAGCACAAGTATAAGGTCGAGCATAGGGAACTTTATTTCAAGAAGAAAACCTTCTGCTATAGATGTAAGCAAACATCGACCTTTAAGCCAAGCAAATCACTACAATACAGGATTGAATAAAAAATCTGACATAGGTAATTCAATCTCCGTTCCTGATAAAACACTATCTCGTAAAATACCTTTCGCAAGCCACTTGCTCAATAAAACAAGGTCAACCCCATTTGACAGGGGCAAAGAAGCAAAAGCCGAAAAAACGCAGCAAACAAGCAGCTCTCCGGACAAAAAGAAAGCAACAGTTCATACACGAGGAATATTTAATCGAATATTTAAAGATAGACACACTGAAACAGGGAAAAAACAACGTGATGGCAATCTTAATAAAAATTCTGAGACACTAAAAGGGAGAGACTTCGGCTCCTCCAGGCAAAGGGATATTATAAGGCGAAAACGAATAGCTCTTAGAGATAATCCCCCAGCAGATCGCGGCCACAGAATAGAACGCAAACGGGTGCACCGTTTTTCAAAGCCGACATCCGTAATCTATCACGATAGCCCACAATTAGTAAGGCATAGAAACTGCCACGTGCATATGTACAAAGATAGGCACCATCGCTTATGTCATAGAATCATCTGGCCAAGATTCCGCTTTGCCGTGCGCTACCACTGGGGACCTCGCTTGGTCTTCAGATACGTCTATCCCTACTACCACCGCAAATATATCTTCGTAAGTCTGGGTGGCTACTGGCCGGTTGAATACAGATACGTGCGCTATTACTGGTATGGCTGGCATCCTTATTTCTGGTGTGGTTACTATCCCATCCCCCACCAAGTAGAAGGTGACACATATAATTACTACACATACAACTATTATTATAGTGGCGCAGGCGAATCAGCCGAAACCTACCAGATAAGCCAAGGCATAACAGATGATTACATCCCGCCTGTCGACCACACGACTTTTGCTGACGTTCGCGAAAAGCTCGCAAAGCAAAAAGCAGAGCCCGACCCGCAAACTCTGGTCGACACGCTTTTTGAAGAAGCGGTCAAAGCCTTTGAGAACGGTGAGTATGACTCAGCGGTTGAGAAGTTCGCCGCTGGAGTCGAGCTTGCGCCGGAGGACATGGTTCTGCCGTTTGCCTATGCTCAAGCACTTTTTGCCAATGAACAGTATGCGGAAGCGACAGAGATGCTACGTACGGCTCTGGAGAAAGTCACGCCCCAGGAGCAAGGTGTGTTCTATCCACGAGGTCTTTATCCCGATGAAGATGTTCTTCTGTGGCAGATTGAACGTCTGGCCGAGCAAGCAGAACAGAACACGCACGATGCAGACTTACAGCTTCTGCTCGGTTATCAGATGCTTGGCATAGGTGAACTCGATGCAGCTACTGAGCCGTTGCTGCAGGCAAGTCAGGACGTGGAAAATGCAACCGCCGCAGAGATACTGCTTGAGCTTCTGGAGAAATTAAAAGCCGATAGCATCGCAGAAACTGAGACGACCGCCAATCAAACAGACTATGAATGAGAAATGGCAAAAGAAATTTTTTGCAGTACTTTTAAAAGTGAAGAAGCTGGTTTAAGGAGACGCAAAGATGGACAGGAAATTGTCGACAACTCTGATAATAGTAACAGTAAGTATCGGATTGATTCTTTTAACAGGCTGTGGAAATAGCGCCCAAAACGGCTCAGCCGTCGGCGCTTTAACCGGCGCAGGAATTGGCCAGTTAATAGGCGGGGACACCGAATCAACCCTGGTCGGAGCTGCGGTAGGAGGAGCCGGCGGCTACATGCTCGGCAACGAAGCCGACAAAGAAAGAGCACAGGCAGAAAGAACGTACATCCGTGAGGAAATGAAATATGTCACGGTCAATATAACGAACAGCAACGGTTCCATCAGTCGGGTGAGGTTGAGAAAACATGGTGTCGGGTACGTCGGCACAAGAGGGGAATACTACCATACTTTTCCGACAGAAGACCAACTGAGACCCGTGTATGGCTTTTAACGATTATGTATATCTCAGGGCGTTTGGATCGCTGTGCTTAAAAAGGTCCTCGGTTTATCGCAATGCTGACAACTTGATTATTGAAGAGGTCGCCCTTGTGAGTTATGATTGCTCAAGCCTGCTAAAGCTAATTCCTTTGCATTTGGTGCAAGGGCGTTACTATGGCACGGCTGTTTCAATGTGACCCAGCAAGGATATAGAAGTAGAGCCCTAAGCGATTAACGGGTAATGAACAAGAAACTACAAAACGCTCTGAAGGGACTTACAGCCACTGATGCTGAACGACGTCGTCGTGCGATGGAGCCTTTTGTACGGGCAACTTTTGAAATGTTCATCAGGTGCTTGTACCGCTATCTCGGCAATGAGGTGGAGTGCGAAGATGTCTTGGCGGATGTGTATGCCGATATATGGCAGCAGCCTGGCCACTTGTGGGATGTCACTAACGAGAAAGAGCTGTTGAGGACTGTATATCTTTACTACATGCGGAAGCGCCTAAGAGAAGTCTACAGGAGGATGAACCGGAATCTGAGTTTGTCTCAACAGGATTTGCAGAACCTTGTAGCCCCAGACCTCGGCATCCTTGACCAGATATCTCAGTCGGAACTTCATCAGATACTGCACCGGCTGTTAGCTAAGCTCAAGGCACGAGAACGAAAAGCAATAGAACTCTGGATGGATGGCCTTTCCAACAGGGCTATAGCAAATGAGCTCAAAACCACCGTTGGAGCAGTAAAGATGCTCGAATTTCGAACTATATTGAAACTTAGAAAAATGTTGAACGATTACTGTCACGAAGGCTAACCGCCTTCTTCTGAGAGGAGCATAAAACAATGCCTGATGCAAATAGAGAAATCCAGGAGCTACTGGTTGACTATGCAGGAACGCTGCGTGATGGCTGCATACCAACTTTTCTTAAATCCATCACACGTCAGGAAGCCAAAAGCATTTCCTCGTCGCAGGAATTCTTTGATGCCGCAGAGATGGTACGAACACTCAACGGCATAGGATTCGCCGACAGAGCTCCCACTCCGGATGTGAGCCTGTTCATATCCCGTGTCGATGCGGAAATAGCATCACGATTAAGAAAGGCTAAAGCTTCGCCACGCAGCAAACGCAATTCGCGAGCAAAGCCCATAGTTAAACCGGAGGACAAAACTGAGAAATCGATATGATCTTGGATTGTTACCAATGTTCTTCGTGCTATTTC
Source organism: uncultured Pirellulales bacterium (assembly GCA_964399795.1). GTDB lineage: Bacteria > Planctomycetota > Phycisphaerae > Sedimentisphaerales > Anaerobacaceae > CAYNTC01. Next base: position 3,893 of record CAYNTC010000048.1, read on the forward strand.
GAGGACAAAGAAGCATCCTCACGAATAGACCCCTCAACCATCTCGCCGCAACAACCAAAGATGGTTTTCAGGAACGTGCTCGTCGTCTTTGTATGCATGGAGCTGTATGACGACAGACAGGAATTGCAGCAAGCTGCCCAGGAGTTTGCTGCATTATCAGAGCTGATTGGCAAAAGGCCCATCGTTCTCTGCCCAAACGTTCATCTATCAATCGACAGAGCACCTGAACAACAAGCTGCTTTTTTAATTACTGAGTTAGAAAAAATGCTTATCGCCGAAGGCTATGAAGTACACCGGTTATCCTTTGGCTATCATAAGCAATACGGCATGGAATGTAACGGCAATGTAGGCAGTGTCGTCGGTAGGCGATTCTACGGCTCACAGGAGAAGCAGTTTTTAAGGCTCCTGACCCGCCTTGGTGTATGCCCGCCCGAATCATTACCGGCAGATATGCCTGACTGGGCCAAGGTCTTAACTCAACGGCAATTGAAAGTGCTGGGCAGTCGAAGAGAAACCTATAACGTCGCAAAAAAGATGCTTCAGGATCAGCTTGATAGTGCCGGCCACAGCGAGCTTTGGACTTGCATGTTATTTGAAGGCGAAAGACAACCGATAGATGATTATCTCAGTACTCTATACGAAATCGTAGAGAATTACCGTGATGTCAGAGTGCACCGGGCGCTGAACCTGAGCGTGCCGGGATTCTCCAACGCTGCGCGTTTTTTGTTCCGTAAATACCCCAAGGCAATCGAGTCCGGCAGGCTGCGAATCTACAACAGTAAGGTCTCAGACCTCGAGTTCCTGCTAACCAGACCAGCGGTTCTTTTGGCCTTCCCACAGATTCCCCGAAAAGCGGGATCCCATGCAGGCGAAATATCGTTTGGAATCTACTGCAAGGACGATGAATTCGCGAAGAATCTGATTCAGTGGTATCGCACTTTTCTCGTTGACGCACGGTTTGGATGGATCCGAACTGAGGCTGAGCTAAATGCTACAATCAGTGAACTGGAAGAAGAAATGTACCAGGATAAATCTCAGTAAATATCGAGACTCACTGTTAAAAAAGGGTCTAAGGCACATAGGGACAAAGGGACTCAGTCAATTTATGCCCGAGAGATTCAAGCACTCTGTGCCTGTGTTCCTCTGGAACTTTGTGCCTTTTTTGGTTGGTCCGGGTACTTAGTCCATAGAGAAATCAGATTGGGTTCGAGTTGTGCATACAATCTTATCCGTGCTGGTTGTGACAGGTTACTTAGTAGCGCTTACCTTTATTGCGGTACGCGCGCGCACAGCCCGTGCATTTGAAGAATTCTCTTTAGCCGGACGTACATTGACTCTTCCCCTGGTCTTTGGCAGCCTTGCCGCCACCTACGTTGGGCCAGCTTTTTCCATCGGCTTCGTAGGAAAGGGATTCAAAACGGGTTTTCTTTTCTTAGCCATAGGCCTGGCTTACTCTCTTCAGAATATCCTGGTTGGCTTATTTGTTGCACCCAGGCTGCGAGCACTTAAAAACTGCCACACACTGGGTGACGTTATTGGCCAGAAGTACGACTCAAAGTGTCAGGTAATTGCTGGGATTATTTCTGTCGGCCTGTGCGCCGGCTTTGCAACGGTCATGGCCCACGCAGGCGGGCTTGTACTGAGTGATACGTTCGGTTTACCGAACTGGATCGCCGTTGTCATTATCGTTGCTATAACAGCTCTATATACAACATTTGGAGGATTGCGAGCAAGTGTAATAACCGACGCCTTCCAATTCACTACGTTTGCAATACTACTGCCTATTGCACTGTTATTTGTTCTATTATTTCATCTCGATGGCGGAGTAGCCGAACTTGCCAAACAAGCATCGACAGCCACCAGAAGTGGTTTCAGATCGATGTCACTTATTGAGGTAGTTGGACTGATAACAGCTTTTTTACTTGGAGAAACGCTCATTCCCCCTTATGCGAATCGAGCATTGGCTTCCAAGACAACACGTGTGTCACGCAATGGCTTTGCGCTGGCTGGTCTATTCAGCATAACCTGGTTTATAGTTATGATTGCGCTCGGTCTTTCAGCTCGCGGTGTCATTGCAGCCGATTCACACGAAGACCATGTCCTGCTGAATTTGGTAAAGGCAACTATGCCATCTGAAGGCTATGTACTTCTGTTGATCATCTTAGTATCAATCGTTATGTCCAGCCTGGATTCGCTGTTAAATGCAGGCGCCGTAGCATTTACAGAAGATGTTGTCAAGCCTTTCGTTGCCTTACCGGATAGTGCCGCCTTGAATATAGGCCGTTTCGCTACTATTGCCATTGCCGCTATCGCCGCAGCGGGCGCCGTTGCCGTTCCCAGCATCATCGCCGGCCTGCTTGACTGCTATACGATTTGGGCTCCAGCTATCCTGCCCGCTCTTGTAATTGGTTTATGGGTAAGGCGCCCGCGCCCATTAGCTGGAATCCTGTCAATGATTACGGGTTCAATTGTTGCCATCCTGTTTCAGTTCGTTTTTCCGTCAGCAACCCACGTACCTGCGATCCTCGTAGCACTTATCGCAGCACTGTTGGCTTATGTCTTTGGTTATTGGCTGGGACAACCCAACAAGGAGCATAAAGGATGATAATGATATTATTGACTATTATAGTAGCCGCCGCTTTTATAGTTATCGCCAGCGGAGTTTGGGTATCCATCGCTTTAGTGATCGCCATAACCGGCCAGAGAACGATTCATCCGCCGCAGAATGCGGAAGGCAAAGCAGAAGTCAGGTGCTAAAGACATACCCAAGTTTTAACCAGACAAATAATTAGCACTATAGTATTGTCGATACATCCGAAATCCTTAAGATAGCTTTATGAAAACTGACCTCAGAACAAATTTGCAAGTATTCACCATCGGACATTCAAATCACTCATTTGAAGAATTCTTGTCTCTTTTGCAGGAGCTAGCTATAGAAGTCGTGGCCGACGTGCGTCGCTATCCAAGCTCACGAAAATTTCCACATTTCAACAGCAATACTCTCCAGAGTCTTTTAGAAAAAGAGGCCATTCAATATATCTGGCTGGAAGCCTTAGGCGGTCGCAGACACGGCCCAAAGAATAGCAAATCATTAAATACAGCCCTTAAACGTCTGGGCTTCCGCAACTATGCAGATTATATGAACACAAAAGAGTTCCAAGACGCTGCTAAAAATCTAATTGCAAACGCAGCAAAAACGCGGACCGCTATTCTCTGCGCCGAGAAATTCTATTGGAAGTGCCACCGCAGACTTCTAAGCGATTACCTAATCGCTCAAGGTATAGAAGTAATCCATATAATTGAACTCAGCCAAGTTGTGCCCCATAAGCTGACTCCTTCCGCAGTCGTAACCGACAAAGGCCAGGTCATCTATCCGCAGCCAGAGCACAACAACTCACAGATGAGTTTCCTTGACTTTTCGGCTGAGCAAAACCATACAAAGGATGCTTTTTAGCGTTGGCTTTAGTGGGGCATTTGTGGCTGATTTGTGCGGAGGTTATTATTATGCGCGCGGGTGTGTAGGCCTATGGTTTTAACCATACAGAAAAAGTGTCGGCTGGCCTTGACGAAGCGATTGAAAGCGAGTAATCTCTCGTGCACGCAAAAGAATAACAAAAAATAAAATTTCATCACAGCGCATAAGGAAAGGACAGAGAATGTTCACTACGATAGTTGATGTCACCGCTCGCGAGATACTTGATTCGCGTGGAAATCCCACCGTTGAAGTGGACGTTTTGCTCGAAGATGGCTCATTCGGCAGAGCGGCTGTGCCTTCCGGAGCCAGTACCGGTGCCTACGAAGCAATCGAGCTTCGTGATACAAGGGCAAAACGCTACATGGGTAAGGGCGTCGCTGGAGCCATAAAAAACGTAAATGAAATCATCGCTCCTGAAATTTTGGGTATGGATGCCACAGCCCAGGAAGAGCTCGACCAGTTGATGATCGGACTGGATGGCACAGCAAACAAAGCCAAGCTCGGCGCAAATGCCATATTAGGCGTCTCGCTGGCTGTGGCCAAAGCAGCAGCAGAATCAGCAAATTTGTCATTGTACCGCTATTTGGGTGGCTGCAATGCTAATATCGTTCCGGTGCCTATGATGAATATCATTAACGGAGGAAAACATGCAGACAACAACGTCGATTTCCAGGAATTTATGATTATGCCGACCGGTGCCAAGGACTTCCCGCAGGCCCTGCAAATGGGAGCAGAAGTGTTCCACACATTGAAAAAGGTTCTGGCTCAGAAGGGCTACGCTACATCAGTTGGAGATGAGGGTGGATTCGCACCCATGCTCAAAACCAACGAAGAAGCCCTGGAAGTGGTTATGACCGCTATTAAAAAGGCCGGCTATAAGCCCGGCAAAGATATCTCAATCGCACTTGATCCCGCTTCAACCGAAATGTACGACAGCAAGACAAAAACCTACAAATTTTTCAAATCCGAACCTAAGAAAAAAGTCTCATCTGATGCAATGGTAAAACACTGGTCTCAATGGGTGGATAAATACCCTGTTATCTCAATTGAGGATGGACTGGCTGAAGATGATTGGGCGGGTTGGACAAAGTTGAACAAGCAAATCGGCGAAAAAGTTCAGCTCGTTGGGGATGATCTTTTCGTAACAAATACCAAACGTCTAACTAAGGGTATAGAACTCAATTGCGCTAATTCTATTTTGATCAAACTCAATCAAATAGGCACATTGACAGAGACATTCGAGGCGGTCAACATGGCCCGAAGGGCGGGTTGGACCGCCGTTATAAGCCACAGAAGCGGAGAAACCGAAGATACCACAATCGCTGATCTCGCTGTCGCCACCGGCGTTGGCCAGATCAAGACCGGCTCGCTGTGCCGAACTGACAGAATCTGTAAATACAATCAACTGCTCAGAATAAACGAAGAACTTGGATCAGCCGCTCGTTACGCTGGTTTCATGTTTAAAAAAAGATAAGCTAAAAAAAGCGACATTCTCCATACAGGTGAGAATACCGCAACTGCAAGCGCCTAAGGCGTTCCCTAGGAAGCACTTTGCTGCGGGCTATGCAGGCACGAAATGTCATGCGTGTTTCTGTTTTTATCGTCTTCTTCGGCATCGGCGTCGCTGCACTGGGCGGCTCTGCTCTTTGCCCTGATCTTATTCGATATTACCACAGCAAAAACCTACTTAACAAGGCCCAGACGTCTTTGGACACGCTCGAACTACTAAACGCTGATTACGATGCACTCTTGCATCAACTACAGCAAGACCCCAATCTTGTCAGACGGATCGCTCCTGCAACGCTTGGTGCCGAGCCCGAAGACCAAAACGCTGTTTATCCGGAAGCCACGGTAAAGCAATTAACTTTTGCCAGAAAAGCCCTAACAAAACACACGAAGCAGTACCCAACCGAATTAGCAGCACCTACTTGGTTAATCCGTTGTAGCGAGCCTCGTCGCCGAATGGCGCTGTTCTTGGCTGGCGCAGGTTTGATCCTTATTTCTATTATGTACTTCGGCCCAGTAAAAGAAAGTCCCAGCCAGGACATACCTAATACCTGACCCTCTTTGTGTACCCTTGATGTTAAATGCTTACTTATAGGGGATGTTATGGATTTACGGATTTGCTGAGCCTGGCGAAGGATCGGCTGCCTGCCAGTTGATTACGTCGTTGCCGTAGTCTGACGGCTCCAAACGAGATAATGAACTGCCGCCGCCATCGGCCTCAACAGGCCACGGATCCACTCCTGATGAAAAATCATCTTGATGTGAGCCATCACTATAGACCACACGGTCCACCCGTATCCACTGACGAATGCCCTCTCCATCTACATCGCCAGGCTTACTTAGCTGTATCTTCTCACTGCCATTGGCTAACCGGCCAGCACCCCAGACAAATACCTGAACTCCATCAGGAACCGAATATGTGCTCGAAAATATATCCAAATCCTTAACCAACAATAAATACTCGCCCGGCTCCATCGTTACCACACGTTCCGATGGGAACAAAAACTCTATCCCAGGATCATCCGGATCATCCGTAAATCGCCAAGGCTCATTATCGACAGAGTCATACAACTCAATCGGATATTCGCTGATATTCAACAGCTCCACATATTCCGCATCCCGCTCTTCAGGCGGATGGTACATTATCTCATTGATTACTATAGGCCCGACTTTCGGATACGCATTAGATTCACCGGGCGTGTTCTCACTCATCGCCACAAAGTTATACGTGCCTGTGCTCTTTCGGTATCTGCCAAAAGCTACGGCTGTCTCAGAGGCACCGAACCTCTCCTGCTCACTATAGCCGGTAAGCTCGCCTGCAAAACCAGAGTGTAAATACAACGTCTCGCCGTTCTCACTTAACGCAAATGACGTATTACAGCCGGGGTCATTTGTATTGCCGAAGTGCTGGTCCTCATAAAATACTATATATCCATAAGGCCCTATGCTTGTGCCCTGAGCTATCTCGTACTTTCTAAAGTCGCTGTCATCATCGCTTAAGAACCAGCCGCCGATATTGATTCTATAGCCGGTCGTATTGTGCAATTCTACCCAGTCAGGCCCACCTTCATGAGAATGGGCCAAAATCTCATTTACTACCACAGAACCAAGCTCAGGCACATCGGAAGTATCATCCTGCCCGGGCGAGCCACCTACAGTAGCGCTTGGCCGCCAACTGCCTTTGTCAGAGAAACTATCAGGGTCTGTGTTAACAGCATCTTTTACAGTCAGCGAAAAGCCAAGACCATCTGTAATGTCATACCAGCCGTCTCCGTATCGGAAGTTATGTATAACTTGACCTGCTGCATCCTGTAGTTCTATCCTTTCACCGGCGTTATTTAAGCTGCCTGTATACTGGCCGGCAATGTTGTAAGTGCTTCCATATTTAGCCTCGAACGCACTTGTGTCTTTTACAACTAAGACATATTGGCCTGGTGTTAACTCTATGCCTGGGAAGGTAAAGTCGACACCGTTAGTAAAGCATACCAGATTAAGATTTATCGTCTGGTTGCCTATGTTTGTAAGCTCTATGAACTCAGTATTCGGATCATCAGGATTGCCCGTATCTTGTGGATTATACATGATCTCTGTAATACGCAGGTTCTCTTTTACCGGCCCAACTGCAAAGACAGTCTCATTAAGTGCGCTCCATGTGCTGCCGGATAGTGTGCGAGCCTTTACGTGTGTGCTCTGATTCAGGCTGATAGGCCCTGTGTATCTTATGGCTGTAGGCGAAACACTGCTGATGGTGGCTGGGTCGCCTTCACCAGCTATCAGTTCGCAGGAAATGATAAAGTCTGAGCTTGTGTAAGATACGTTCAGACCATGAATAGCCAGGATGTTTTGTCCTTGCTTTAAGCTTTCTAAGTGCCCAGATATATTGAAGTATTCAACGCCCTGGACTTCATGGTTGCCGTCAGCCATCGAGTTCCATTCTGGTGTTCCGCTGACCAGTTCTCGCTGTACTTCTGTGCCATTCAGGTAGACTACGAATCCGTCGTCATATTGCATCTTGAGTGTCAGGCTGTTGAATTTGCTTATGTCGGTGTCTACAGTGAATGGGATTCGGATGTAGCAGCCGAGTGCCCGGTCGTACATCATATCGCCAACATCAGTATCTATAAGACCTTCATAGCCTGAGCCTCGTTCATAACCGACGCCGCCAGTTCCGATTGTCCACTGTGAAATATTGAAGTTCCAATCGCTCTTCCAGGCATCGTCAACTGGGCCGGTGGGAACTAATATTAGCTTGGGATCATCTTCATCGACCAAAGTGTAGCTTCGTTCTTCTTCGGGGGTCGTTCCGGGCAGACGTGGGTCGCTTGTATCGAGCGTGTACCATACAGTTCCAGACGAGCTTGTAATGGAAAAGGAATCGCTCGATGAAATATATCCGCCGTGCTGATAGGAGCCGTTGACATGGAAAACAGGAGCATCAACATT
>CAYNTC010000049.1:0-11799 GCA_964399795.1 uncultured Pirellulales bacterium
AGCTCCACCCTACATAGGGGACAAGAATGATTAAGTTCTCAAAGGATGCGGACATTCTCAAATACGAGCCGATACTGTTTGGCCAATTGCATCTGCCGTGGCAGGTGCTCGCGGCAGGGACAGATGGGACGGTCAGCGGAACAACGTTTATCTCAAATGCTGCCGATTTTGTAAGTGCGCAGGTCGCTGCCGGCGGGGTCATATATATGCAGACCGCTGACGGCCAACTGGATGGGGCATACGAAATAGTCTCGGTTGACTCGGCGACGCAGCTTACGGTCTCGGTGATAAGAGCGGACAGCGACGATGCTGCGGTGGCGCCGCCTGCGGGCAGTGACATATCATACCGCATCAGCACGTTCGATCCGCAGGCAACAGAAGCCGGCTTCAGATTGACCGAGTACTTCGGAATAAAGCCAGGCAATCCGGCAAGTGACATCGATGCAAGCGGTATCCTCGATACGGAGGTTCTCAGAAGAGCCTCGGTTTTTGCGATCATATCGAGTTTATATGCGATTGTCGCCAGCAGGGCGGAAGATGAGAACCACTGGAAGAAAAGCCTGCATTATCAAAAAGAGTTTGAAAAAGCCAGACAGCGATGTCGGCTGAGTATCGACTTGGGCGGCGATGGCACAGCCGATGTCACGAAGGTCGGTGCGTCAATAAGAATGGTGCGTGATTAGTCCACAAAGGATAACCGGATGAGCGTAATAATCGATGGACAAGTTGTCTTTGATGGCGAGCATTTGAAGATCGAGCCCGGCAGTTTCAAAAGAGATTCGGTGCAGCGGTCGGTCTCTGGTCTGGATGGAATCTTGAGCATCGATATGGGCGAACGCGGCAGAACTGTTAAACAACAAGGCGTGCTGCGAGCCAGGAGCGCAACGCAGCTCACCGCACAAGTCAACGCAATATCGGCTTTAATGGACGGCAAAACGCATACACTAACAACACGCAGCGGGCAACAGTTCGATAATCTCAGAATGGATGCTTTCAAGGTAAAACCGTACCGGACGAGCGGCAGCGGCGTAGAAGCTGATTATGAGATTTCATATACGCAGCTAAATACGCCACCGGCGTATAAAGGTTCATATTAAATGGCAATGTCACTTACCAGCGAAGGTATAGGGTCTGTGAGGGTTTTTGAGCTGCCAGCAGGTATATGGTCGGATGGCACTTATTTTGTATCGCCTCGAACCGCACTCGTTAGATGGCGTTCAAGTTTGAGCAACATGTTCTATCAGGTCTATGTGAATGGCCAGTACGCTGGGGCAACCATCGAAAGTGAACAGCGCGAAATGCTTGTCCAGATACCCACATCGGTAAAATCAGCGATTCGCATCGAGGTCTTCACTGTTAAGCCCGAACAAGCTCACCTTGACTTTAGCGCTGAGATTGAGCCATTGCCGACTGACAACGGACGTGTGAAGTTAAAGCTGCTGCGGAGCCAGACTCTGCCGATTGGTGCTACCTTGAACATTTATTGTGACGGAGGGACCGGTCAGATCGATTACGATGAGCCTGTCAATGATTCGCCATTGCTGGTCTGGCCTAGCCGGCTAAACAAGGCAGGCTTCGGAATGAGCAGATTTGCAATGGATGATTTCGGCTGGGACTCGCCCGCAGCAGTGGGATTTGCAAAGGGCAGCTTCGGCAACGGCCAGTTCGGCCTGGATGCAGATACAATCGAATGGGTAAGCAGGCCGATGCCCTTAGGCGCCTACAAATTCGGTGTGAAGGTTATCGACGAACGGGGTAACGAAAGCAGTACAACTGAAATCGGGCCTGTAACAGTGACATCGGCGGCAAGGCCTGCTGAGAAGCTAAGCATTATGTCTTTCGATAAGCAAACCGGCGAACTGGTTCTGCAAATGGAAACACCCAAAGGGTCATAACCCCAAAAGTAAATTTTGGGGCTAAACACGGTAAGTAAAGGAGCAAGCAATGGGTGAAGTTTATCCCTCCGACAACGAATTGTTGAACATTCAATCCGATAGCGAAACTGGCGTTGAGTATATTCCGACCGGTACGGCACCTTACTATTTACACTTTCGAAAGCTCCTGTATCGCCTGCTGCTGGCCTGTCGACGGGCCAATGATTTGCGAGTCTACGACGAGGACGGACTAAATATCGGTGTCAAAGCCGGAAAGTTCTGGCTATGTACGCAACTAATCAGTTTCTCAGGCTCCTCGGAAAATACACTGGCAGATGATAAGGCCGAAATCTACATCTATCTAAATTCAGCCGGCGATCTCGTCACCGACGAGTACGATAGTTTCCCCGACATGGCGAGCACGCCTCATATAAGGCTGGCGATAGTAAGCACCTCAGCCGGCGACATCGACTCGATAGCCGATTGCCGGACCGGCCATAACTTTGTAGTGCCTCACAGCGCTGGTGGAACGAAGAAAAATATCGAGGCGCATACAGGCGACGACGCACTTACGGAATCGCAGTCTGGCAGCATCCATAGCAACTTGGGCGCCACGGAGGTGGTGACGCTTACCCTGCCTGCATCGGCTTCAGCAGGAACGACATATACCTTTGCGGTTCAGGCAGCACAGGAGCTGCGCATCGAGCCGGGCGCAGCGGCGATTCGAGACGACAGCGGCCAGACCGCAGACAAATACAAATCCGCTGAGACCATCGGGGCAGCTATTACTATAGTGGCCGACTCAAACGGCGACTGGGCAACCATTGCCAAAAACGGAACCTGGACCGAACAGGCATAAGTAAGTAGATGAGTAGATGAGTTAATGAGTTGATGAGTAAATTTATGGCTCAGCCATTTATGGCTTAGCCACTCATTGACACATTCACGAATAAGGAAATAGCGATGTTTGCAAGCACTAATCTGACTAATCGCGCAACGGTACAGCGAAACTTCCTGCCTTTGATAGTAGCAGCTCAATCTAAAAGACGCAGCTGGCCATACAATGTCATAAAAAATATGGTTTGCGATGATGCCGGAGATTGGTCGGTAGTAAATGGTACCGTAAGCAACGATACGGATAATTACATCTGCGGCTTGGACAACAAGCAGTCGGTCAAGCTTCAGGTCAGTGACACGGCTACAGCGGGTTTTATGAATTACGACTTCGGCTCAGGCCAGGATTTGACAGACGGTGACAGTAACCCGCCCTTCGTGAAGCTTCGCTTTTATGTGCACCAGGGAAGCGGCGACAGCTCTTATGAGAACATATCTTCACTGGCGATTTACCTGAACGATGCGAGCGGTAGCTGGTCGGATTTCTTCGCAGCCAGTTTTCAGGACAACACTCCTCGCTGGGCTGGCTGGCATACGGTTATTCTGTCGCCCTCACATTTTAGCACCACTGGTTCGCCCAGTTGGAGCAATATCGACATTGTCAGAGTGAGGATTAACACGGCGGGCACATCATATACACCGGCTGTGACCTTTGACCAGATAGAATTTATCGCCCCACCGAGCAAGGCCTACTACTCATTCACTTTCGATGACAGCTACGATGAGCATTACGAGATGGCGGCGTATCTGACCAGCAAAGGGATGCGGGGGACATTCTACGTAATACCGGCCAGTATCGGCAACTCCGGGCGGTTGACGTTAGAGCAACTGCACAGGATGCACGACGCCGGGCACATAATAGCGAACCACGGCTATTATTCACTGGGCTGGAAGACCGAAGACAGAACGCTGACGGAGATGGTCACGGATATAACCAGGGCGGCACAATGGTTAGCGGCTAACGGGTTCGGCGACGGTGCGAGACTCTGGGCGGTGCCGGGCGGAACGGTTGCATGGAAGCCGCAAGGCATCTATCAGCTTTTAGGAACGTATCTCGACCAGGTGCGCCTGACATCGCCGCGAATAACCACGACCAAATCCATCGTGCCTTACCGTACGGATTTGTTGAACACAGGCCCTTTCGACAGTGTTTCGGACGCCGATACCGCTCTAAATAACGTGGCAAGTGACACCGGGGACAACGGCCTGGTCGTAAGCGGTTGGCACGGCTTTGAGGCATTTACGCAGAGCGAATTCCAGACACACGTTGATAATGTCGCAGCCAAACGCGACAGTGGGCATATCGAGATTGTGACAGTTGCCGATTTGTTAATCGGAGGCATTATTTAGAAATAGATGGTGGCCAAGCCATAAATAGCTAAGCCATAAATTAACGCATCCACGCATTCACTCATTAACTCAGCTACGAAAAAGAGGTTCAAAATGGCCAATGAAATACACGTCGACTACAGCAGCGGCAATACTCTTTATGCGGTTGTACGCGATGTAGAAGGGAATGTCTGGTATGTATCAGGGCAGGCGTTTGAGGCATGGGGCAGCGACGGACACGACGCGGACGATTACGATATAGCGCTGAGTGGCAAGGACGGCGATAGGTACGTGGGCAACTTCGACAGCAATGTTCCTGCGGGCAGATACTCGATTCAGGTATTCTTGCAGGCTGGAGCAAATCCCGCTGATACCGATGACCTGCTAACAGGTGGGCAGATTATCTGGACCGGCAGCGGTGAACTGACCTGCGATAAGGTTCTGGCCAATAAAGCGGTTCAAAACAAAGTAACAGGCGCTATAGAGTATTACGACGATGACGGCCAAACCATCGTCTTGACCCATACGCCCACCGACGGTCAAGCAAGTATCACCAGAACACCAAGTTAACAAAGACAGAATCAAAACAGTAAGGGAGAACAAACGATGGGTAGCTTTTCAGATTACTGGGAAAACGAAATACTCGATCATGTTTTTGGCAAAGGTGACTATTCGCCGCCTACAATTTACGTCGGGCTTTCCACCGCAGAGCCGCTGGACGACGGCAGCGGCTTAGCCGAACCGACCGGCAACGGCTACGCACGGGTGCAGACGCAGGCTTCCGATTGGGATGCGGCGTCAGCCGGCTCACTAAATAATACCAACGACATAACATTTCCAGAAGCTACGGGAAGCTGGGGGACAATAAGTCACTTCGCGTTGTTTGATGCGGCTTCGGCAGGAAACATGCTGGCGCACGGGGCTTTGAGTCAGTCCAAGAGTATCGGCAGCGGCGACACAGCCAGATTCGCAGCGGGCGATTTAGACGTATCACTTGATTAGGAGAACGAGCGATGGCGACTATAAGTAAAAACTGGGCTACTGTCCAGGATTTATACCAGAGTGATGGTTATGGGGGGTCTGATGCCGACGTTGACGGCACTGAAAGGTTCAGCAGCGACGTGGACCTTGAGACCGCCGGCCACGAAGGTGCGCACTGTCATCTAAAGTACGATGCCTCCGGCACCACCGATGACCTTGAGGTCGCGGTTTATGGCTCACTGGATGGGACAAACTACGACGATATAGCCATGACAAAGTTTACCGCCGACAATAACAGCGGCGCCGAAACCGAAATTAGCTTCGTGGTCAAAGATGTGGCTCACTTTCGAGTCGGGCTGAAAAGAAGCGGCAGCACCGACACCTTCGAGGCTCATCTTACCTGTCAGCGGTGGAACTATACATCTTCATAGCAGAGAGCAAGAATGCCAATATTAAAACCGACAAGGACTGTACAAATAAATAGAAGTCATTCGTTAGCCCGTGGACTGGTTGGTTGCTGGCTTTTTAATGAAGGCTCCGGCAATAAGGTCTTTGATTTAAGTGGAAATAGTAATCATGGGACCTTATCTGGAAGCCCTGCATGGATCGGCACCAATTATGGTCATGGTCTGGAATTTAGTGGCCAGGAAAATGGTGAATATATAGATGTTGGAGATATTGATGGAGCGAGCGGTGCATCAATTGGCGATGAATTAACGATACTTATGTGGATAAATCCGGCGACTTTGGGAAGCACGGGTAATACAAATGGAAATGCCTTAATATCAAAAGATGATGGTACAACTAACAGGGAATGGTTGTGGCAGATTGAGAGCACGGATGGACTGTATTTTCGCACCATTGGGGGAAATAATGGCGGGACAAGTGTATACCCTATAGTCGGTATTTGGCAACAAATCGCCGTTGTTTGGCATGTAGGCACAAAAATTGTGACATATATGAACGGCAAAGAGATAGATGATACTGACGAAACAGATACATCTCCAAATACAACTCAAGCTGTTAAAATTGGCCGAACCAATCCCACGTCAATTGTAACAAGAGAGTATGAAGGTATAATTGACCATGTGTTAATTTGGAACAGAGCATTAAAATCGGAGGACATAAATTATCTTTATTACATGCCTTTCTGTATGTTCGAGCGTGGATTATCTCCGGCGGTCCTACACGTATCTGCAGAAGGAACAGTTGAGCTTGCCGGCTCAATAGATGCTTCAACAGCCACAACGGCAACACTGAGGACAGATAAAAGAATTTCAGCGAGCTGTGCATGTGCAACGGAAGTGACGGCCACCTTGAAATTAAGCCGAAACCTTGCAGCAGCGCTGCAGAGCATGGCCAACCTAATCGCCTCGCTAACTCTGGCCGGCCAAGTGCAATTGGCAGGAACAATAAGTGCGGCTCTTTCACTAACTGGGAAACTATCTTTAGTTACCGCCGGTAAGTGGTTCACTGTCTCATTGAAAGCTGAAAGACAGTGGTTAATAGACGCACTCTTTGCCGGCATGACCGCCAACGCCTTTAAGCTGGGTACGGTGCTAAGCAGCGGATGGTTCTGGATGCGGCGATTAGAATGCTCAGTCCTTTATCGTGGGCTGAGCATGGACACGGTAGACTTTGCAAACATTCTGACCGTAGCTGAACACGATGACAATACCATCTCGCCACCCGATTACATCTCACACAACGCAGGCTTGAGCTATTTCTATGTGGTGCGCCGATTCAATAGTTGTGGGTATCAAGAATACTCTCTTGCCGCGGCTGTAAACGTTGCGATCGACCTTGACGGCGAGCTTGAGGAGCCGCAACCAAACAAGGTTTTTGCCTGGTCCATCCAGCAGAAAAGCGGCAACAAGGTACAATTGCTCTGGTTCTATTGTCCCATTGAACAAAAATCACAGCCGACGCGCTTCAACATTTACTGCGATAGCAGGACAGGCCAGATCAATTATGAAGATTCGCTGGCAACAATTTCTTATCATGGCAGGCGATTCTACAACTTCGATAGTGATATGCTTGATGCTGGAAAACATTTGTTCGCCGTAAGGCCGATGGATGCTGAGCAGGTAGAAAACGATTCCTTAGCGCGGATAGGTATTCAAATTGATACAGCAGGTCCCGACGTGATTGATATTTTGGACGCTGAAACCGAATAATGCGGAGCTTGCCCAAGCGAATGAATAAGAATTAAAAATGATACAGGAATTCTTGGATTCCCGCCTTCGCGGGAATGACAGGATTGTATGGTGGGTCTTGTCCCGCCAAGCCCGATTACAACTATTTTTTAATTTATGGAAGAATGATGTCCAATAGAGTTGACTTTTTCCAATCAGCTCAAACAGGCCTAACAATTCCAGCAGCAATGGTCTCGGTATTGTTGGATGGCACCTTATGTACGGAGCTGGAGCCGAGAGAGATTGTACGGTCCGGCTGGCCCGAATTTAGCTGGGCAAGACTAACTTACAACCCGGCTGCACGGCAGGGTGCTGAGTATTTAGCCATTGAGGATATCCAAACAAGTTTTGCTATGGGTATATCCCTCCGTATTGAGCAATTCTACAATGGTGCTGCGCCGGATTCAGCGGCATTGAGTATACCTGTTTTCTGCGGACAGATAGAAAACGCTGAGACCAGAATTGATTCAGATAAAGGTGAACGCCTGGAAATTATTGCGAAGGATTTTAGCGCAGTTATGAAGCGCATCACCGTTTATGGCCAACGTATCAGCAGCACGGATGGCTCGACTATATTTTTGCCCGGTCTTGATACGATATTCAATCCCAACGGCCATGCTAACGCCAGCGCCGAAACAACGGAGGTCTCAGGAAAAGAATACACAACCTTTTGTGCCCAGCCAAAACAGAGCAGGTTCTTCAGCTATACACAAATAATCGATTATCTATTATGTGAGTATCTGCCTCAAGGCCAATTGACAAGGCCGAGCATTAAACAACTACAAGCACTGACCGAACACCAACTGGCCCGTGACCTTGATGTCACGGGCATGAGTCTTCTGGATGCCCTACACCGCTGTTGTGACAGAATCGGCCTGAAGTTCAAATTTGTTCCACGGCTGGCAAGCATTGGGCCCGCTCAGGCAATCGTCTTTTATACACACGGTGCAAACAGGACTGTAGAGTTGAATTGCCAGCCAGGCGGACAAAAGCTGGGCATCTCAAAGACAAATATCGCAGCTCTACACGGCAAAAAGAACTTCTATCCAGTGACACATAGATACATCGGTCAGGGTGACTTCAAGGTTTACGAAGCAACCTTCGAGCTAATAAAGGCATGGGACCCAAATCTTGAGGATACGTATTATGATAAGTTCTCGCCTTCGACGAATTCCGAGTTTTATAAGGTCAAAGATGTGTACCGCAAATGGGCTCTGAATGAGGCGGGTGACTACAGCGGCGCTCCATATAACCAGGGCCAGCCATTTGACTTTTCTAAAATATTCGGCACAAATAATTTCGCTCAACAACGAAGACGATTCTGGCCGACTTTGAGCACCGATAAACAGGAAAAGTCGCTGGGGTATTTCCTACAGGTCTCGTTCGATGGCGTAAACTGGTGGCAATATCTTTACGCCTTCAACAATTTGCTAAATGAGTGCGGAATTTGGCTTAGCAGTGACCAGCTTGATGTCAATACCTGGGTTGCAGCTCTAAAGGGTGTGCTGCGATTCAGAATCACCGCCTCAGTAATTAGCGATGAGAGGCTCAGTTGTACTCTTGCTGATGGTCCGGTTGGTTCATCAATCCCTGTTATCGACCATCTGATAATCCTGCCTCGGCAGTTCAAGTTTCGCAAGGTTTCTAATCATAGCATCTTTGCCCAATCAAGTGACGATTCGCTTGGTTCGCCTGATGAGGCTGACGATTCTGCCAATCTTTATGAGTTCGTTCGAAAATCCGCCGTGGCTACATCTCAAACCATCGAGACGCTTGATATACAAACGCCCTATCTTGTGCTGGGCTACAAGGTCGGTGACAAGGTGACATCGAGTCCCGAGAGCAGGGACTTAATTAGTTATAGAAGCGACAACCGCAGCGAAAGTCATATAGAGCGCGTGCAGATGGACTTTGCCAAACAATGTACGAATTTAACAGTTACCCGTAAACGCATCATTTAAGTTAATTTTTCCCGTGAGTTTTAGATTTATGAGTATGACAGACAGCCAAGAGGTTCTGCAAAGGCTTGCTCGAGAAGATTTATCGGCAAGGACTGAGACGGAGATTGTGACATCGCCCGGTGCCAGAGCCGCTGCGTGGGCGATTAAAGTGAAAAGCCACGTTTCTTATAACGTCTATAAAGTACGAGCTGTCATTATTGGAGATGCAGGCTCATATCCTGTAGAGATAGGACAAGACTGCGAAGCGGTTAACCTCGCTGAACCGTTTCTCGAACAGGGCACGCTGCCGGCTGATACTTACGCGGTGATGTCCAGAGTCGGCGACAAATACGTCTTCTATGCAAAACCATGATATATGTTGATGAGTTGATGAGAAAATCGGGCAAGCAATGACACAGGCAAATTTCAAATCATGGCGTTTCGATCGGCGTATAAATCTCTCTGTGATTGTGCAATTGGCATTCTTGGCTTGCCTGATTGTAGGCAGCTACGTTAATCTGCAGAGACAGCTCGACCTCTTGCAGCGTGATGTCACCATGCTGCTTCAGTGCCAGAAGGATTTCCAGCAAAAGCTCGAATTGTTATCAACCAAAAATATTGCTTATGAATATCGGCTGCAGGCTGTTGAAAAACAGCTCGCACAGACCAAAAAATTAAGCGGATCTTTTCGTTAAAGAAAAGAAAGGAGCGAAACCGTGAAAAATAATCTAGGCTGCTATAAAACAAGAATAATGATGCGAATAATACGAGGCTTTGTGCTCTTATCGTCAAGTTTGTTGTGCTTACTTGGCGGCTGCGATAGTTTGCGCTTTGCTCCGGGCGAAAAACAAAAGCAAAACGCCTGGCTACACAACCGCACAACTCTTGCTGTAGTCAAGACAGCCAAAGCTGAAGATGCTTCCGAGAAACTAAAAGAGCTGACAAATCTCAGCGAACTACAAAGCCGGGCGTTCGTTTCTTACTATGGTCTGCCGGATGAATTCCCCGAGGCAGAGACCGCCGACGATATTCTGGCGCAGTCCAACTGGCAGCTTGCCGGTTCTGCGCTCAACGAATCTGCCGAGCGTCCCGATGCCTGGCAGGTAGCTGATTCTGCGCTTGAGTTGGGTATTGGTGTTTGTGCTCTTCTGGGTGGTGTCTACGGCACACGGGCTGTCCGATTCTTAAAGGATACAAAAGCAAAGTCAGAAGCCTTGAAGGAAATCATTACCGGCAACGAGCTATTCAAGAAGCAGAACACCTCTTCTGCCGCCGCTTTCAAAACCGCCCACGCCAACCAATCCCCCCAAACCCGCCAAATCGTAGCTGAAATTAAAACGTAATAAAAAGCTTGTTTTTTACCTTACAGTATAGTACAATTTTATGGCGCAAAGTAATACTATGCAATGATTTCGATATTTTATGGCTAAGATCAAACCAAAGCTAATTCAGAATGTTTTTGAAGCCAGATATGAACGCGGATATCGTTACCTTGATAGATGCGGCGATGTTATGGTCATTTTAGAAGAGGCACTGCCTTCAAAGAGCAATAATAGTGTTTGGATGCCAGATGACGCTCGCCCGACAGGTGCTCGAATGAAATGTCCAGACTTCAACCTTACTGTGGTCTTTGATACGACCAGACTAGTTGTAGATCAAAATCCTGTAGATAAGAAATGTTCTTTCGACGATATTTCTCAATATATTTTTGGAACAATATATTCTAAATTTAACATCAATACAATAATAAGGTTTGGTAATAGGAAATATTATATTTATCCGGCAGATTCGGTGGATGATGCGAAAAAACATTCCGTTAAAAAGGCTCCGATGAAGAGTTGGCCTGTGAATGAGCTTGATGACATGAAACTTCGTCAGTGTCAAGCGACAACGATTTTTGAGAAACCTGACAGTTCAATAGGAGTGAGTTTTTCTATAAAACCTGTTTCTAGAGTGGAATCGCCAATAAAGATTGATGAAAGGCTCCGCATTGCTCCTCACTTATTGCCAAAAGGTCAGAGAGAGGCTTTAATTGAACAATTGAGGCGGCAACAACAACGCGAAAAGGAACCGGTGGCAGGGTTGATGGTGGATGTCGATTACTACTGGGTCAAACCAGAAGAAACATCTGTTAAGGTGTTTCTCGAAAAAGCCCAGAATGAAATTAAGCGATTAGTGGATTCTTTTGAGGATACATAGATATGGGATACGATGATGCAACAGTTATATCAAGAAGCGTATCTAGTAGTTTCGATAATATGCAGGATACAGGTACTGGCGATGCTATGGGTACTATAAATAAAGATTTTCCATCTCCGTTACCTCATCCCGAGGCTACAACTCCTCCACATTCATTTAGCTTGGTCGAGAGTAAGCAGGTGGTTCCCAAAGGTCTAGACAGATCATTATTAAACCGCGCTAAAGATATAATCGATAGTTTCAATAATTGTGATGTAATGGAATCGACAATTGATTTGGAATCCTTGCGAGGTACTGTCTTACAGCTCTGGGAAAGTGCGACAAATGGAACGCAATTTCACCAAGAAATCTTGGCTACACTTGAGAGTGCGATATTGAGCGTAGAGT
>CAYNTC010000050.1:0-11592 GCA_964399795.1 uncultured Pirellulales bacterium
AGGTCCCGCACCGTATTTCCACTGATTCCTGTGTTGATAATATTGAAATCCAGGTTCGGATACGTGGCCATCAGCCAATTTGCCACAAAATGCACATAGCCAAAGCCATACGGACTATAAGCTAATCTGCTTTTGTCTGCATCGGTAATGCTATCTCCGATGAAAAGTATTGTCTGATTATCTCTTAGTTCAACATCACCACGCATACTTTAGGCCTTTTAACGGTTTTCCTACCATGGTGGATTAGATTTTATCGGCCGAACTCCATTTTGCAAGGACCAGATTGGTTCTGTTTGGACAGCCTTGGCGATGTTATTCTACCACCCATGCTGTCTTAGCCACCTTGGCTCTATCGCTTACCCAGCACCGTTATAACAACCTCAGGTGAAAGTGTTACCGCTCCATTGTTGTCCATCCTGCCTTCAGTATGCTCATACCGAACCTTTGCGAACCTACAGCGTACATACAATTAAATAGACAAATAGTGAACAAAAGCACGAGGTTAAAGTAGGAATAGCTTGTTGCCGATAACTGGAGCAACCCAGAACAAAACTTTTCTCCCCTCCGGAAAACATCGGGCAATCGAACGTTACCCGATGTTTTCTTTTATAGTTTAGCCCCCAAGTTTTACCTTGGGGGTTATTTGAATTAGAGGTTCCTTCCGCAACATTTTTTGTACTTTTTTCCACTTCCGCAAGGACAAGGATCGTTTCGCCCGACCTTTGGATGGTCGAGTTTAATTTGCTTGACTGTTACCTCACCTTGTGGAGCCTGAGCCGCTGCTCTTTGCCGCTCAGCCATTGCAAATTGCCCCACTTCATCGTGCATAGTCTGACTCACATTCCAAACACTCCTCGCCCGCGCGCCAGCTTCCAGACGAACCTTGAAGATAATATCGGTCACACGGTCCTCGATGGCCTCAAGCATCTCATCAAACATTCGGAAGCCTTCACGCTTATACTCCGTTTTAGGATCCTTCTCAGCAAACGAACGAGTCCAGATGCTATCCCGGAGATGGTCCATCGAATAGAGATGATCCTTCCATGTACTGTCATACACCTGTAGCAACACATACTTCTCAAGATCGGCAAGTTCCGACCGCAAAAATTCCCTTCCTACCTCTGCAAGATTATCTTTTAGCTCCGGATCGTCACCAAGGTCGTTCTCCGTCAAAGACGCATCAAATCTTTCGTTAGCCCACTTCACTAATTCAGGAACACTCAATTTCGAAATCTTCTCAGACAACTCCTTGCCCAATTGCCCGTCATTATAGCTTCGGCTCAATTCGAGCAGTTGCCTGTGCAACTCACGTGGCTTGGTATTTTGGATTCTTTCCGCTGACAAATTTGCGTTGTATTTCTTTTTCGCCCAGTCTGCTAGCGCCTCGAACGCATACACATTAGCACCCTGTGGACCATAAACCATACTCATCGCAAATTCAACGGGATACTCAATCTCCCGTTGTTTATACTTTGATCCGGCCTGGTCAATAAGAAGCTGGCGTAAATCGGTCGTATTCAAATCCCTCACCCGCTCAAGGTCCAGCCCTACATCGAATTTGGTATGGGCCCATTCAGCCAACCTTTCGATCGCGAAATCGTCTCTTAGGAACTCTCTTAGTTGTGTACATTCCTTCTTATCTATCTGCTCAGCCGCAGCTGAAATCAATTGCTCCTCGATCTGTTCAGGCGACATCTGCTTGACTTTTCCCTGGCTCAAATTGACTCTAAAAGCACTCATAGCCCATTTACATAAGCCAGTAATATCCCATGTTTGCGAGTCGCTGTAATCCTCCAGATACTCACCCAGCGATAGCGATATGTCATTGGCCGCATTTGATTTCGCCTGCTTTTTAATGAGCGTTTCGATCTCGGATGGTTTAAGAGCTCTAATGTCTGCAAGTTTCAAGTCAACGCCGAAATTCACCCTCGCCCATTCCACAATACACTCAAACGGGTAATCCTTGCTAAGAATAGTCTCGCAGTTCTTAGTTATTGCCGCATCGATCATTTCCTCGATGATGTCTTTCAAGCGTTTGCCCGCAAGTATATTACGCCTGCGTGAGTAAAATATCTTACGTTGGTAGTCCATCACCTCATCGTACTCCAGCAGGCTCTTACGGATCTCAAAGTTGCGTTCTTCGACCTTCTTTTGCGCCCGTTCGATGCCTTTGCTTATTCTGCGGTGATAGATTGGCTGCCCTTCTTCCCAGCCGATCCAAGAAAGCGCTTTTACTGTCCACTCCGGAGCAAAGACCCGCATAAGATCATCATCAAAGCTAAGGAAAAACTGGCTTGACCCCTTGTCACCTTGTCTGCCGCACCGGCCTCGAAGCTGATTGTCAATCCTTCTGGCCTCATGCCGCTCAGTACCCAACACGTGCAAACCACCTATCTCGGCCACACCAGGACCAAGCTTGATGTCCGTGCCCCGGCCAGCCATGTTTGTCGCAACGGTTATATTGCCTCGCATTTTACCGTCTCGGCCTTTATGTTGCTGGCCAGCTTTTGCTACAATTACCGCTTCTCTTGCGTGCTGTTTAGCATTTAGAACCTCATGTTCGAGGCCAAATTTCTTTGTAAGAGCAGCCGAAAGGGCCTCATTTTTTTCTACACTCGTTGTACCCACAAGGCTCGGCCGACCAGAAGCACTGATGTTGTTTATCTCTTCAACTATTGCGTTAAACTTCTCATGCATAGTTTTATATATTGCATCGTCTTGATCCTCTCTGATGCAAGGTTCATTAGTTGGTATTACAACGACCTCAAGATTATAGATTTTCATAAACTCTTCAGCTTCCGTTGCAGCGGTACCGGTCATACCAGCTATTTGCTCATACAGCTTAAAGAAGTTCTGCAACGTGATGGTGGCCAATGTTTGAGATTCTTCTTTTATTTGGACGGTCTCTTTTGCCTCGACCGCCTGATGGAGTCCATCGGACCACTGACGTCCGTGCATCAACCGACCTGTAAACTCATCAACTATGATGACCTTGCCATCCATAACAACGTAGTCTTTTTCTCTTTCAAAGACTACATGCGCTCGCAGGCTCTGCTCCAGAAGGTGCGGCCACTCCATGTTCGACCCGGTGAAAAATGATCCTACTCCTGCAAATTCCTGAGCAGCTCCGACACCCTCGTGTGTAAGGTGAACCTGTTTGCGGTCGTACTCAACCTCATAGTACTGTGTAGCCTCCATTAACTTGGCTTGAGCAGATTCTAACTCTGTCTGTGCTTTTTCAATTGCTTTCTGCGCTCTCTCGATCCGCTTGCTGTCTTTTTCCTTTTTCGCCTCTGCCAGTTCACCTTGGGCGTTGGCAATTGTCCGCTCAGCAGAATCAATTTGCTTCTTGATTCGGTCATAGCTGCTCTGCAGACCCATTAGCTTTCTCGCCACCTGCTCCGCCTGCTTGTATCTACTTACATCATCAAAGGCTGGACCGGATATGATCAAAGGCGTCCTAGCCTCGTCAATCAGAATAGAATCAACCTCGTCGACTATGGCATATTGCAATTGGCTTTGGACCATCTGCTCAAGCGATGTTTTCATATTGTCGCGCAAATAGTCGAACCCAAACTCGTTATTCGTACCGTACGTTACGTCAAAAGCGTATTGACTCTTTCGCTCATCACCGGCAGTATCCATATCCGCCTGTATCGCACCTACCGTCATGCCCAATGCGCGGTATACCGGTCCCATCCACTCTGCGTCACGCTTGGCTAAATAATCGTTGACAGTGACTATGTGGACTTTTCTGCCGGTAAGATAGACAAGGTATACCGCCAGCGTTGCCACCAGTGTTTTGCCCTCACCGGTAGCCATTTCAGCAATCTTACCCTCGTAAAGAACATTGCCCCCGATGAGCTGCACATCGAAATGCCGCATCTGGACGTTTCGCTGTGCAGCCTCACGAACTACGGCAAACGCCTCCGGCAGAATATCCTCTGGCTTTTCTCCCGACTCCAACCGGCTCTTGAACTCTGCCGTTTTCGCCTTCAGAGCCTCCCCGAAGCCAGTTCGGGGTACCTGCTGCTCGAACTGGTTTGACTTCTGAGCTATTACCGAATAGCCCTTAATCAATCGCTCATTACGAGAGCCGAAAATCTTCAAAAGGATTTTGTTTATCTTATCAAATGTCATGTTTTATACTTCACTTCACACTTCAAGAGATACGCTTCACCTCAGGCACAGGCACCTCTATGCTCGTGTTACGTACTCGCCGGTTCGTGTATCAATGCGGATAATATCACCTATTTTAATAAAAGGCGGCACTTGAACGACAAAGCCGGTCTCGACCGTCGCCGGTTTGGGCTGATTCGTAGCTGTTGCGCCCCTAATCTCGGGCGCCGTCTCGGTAACCTCCAAATCAACTGTGTTAGGCAACGTTACCACAACCGGCTTGCCTTCGTACATACTAACCTGCAATTGCGTATTGGGCTTTAGGTATTTCTGCCCGTCGCCAAATGCGTCGTCATCGAGAGTGATTTGCTCAAAGGTCGTAGTATCCATAAGAACATGTTCACTTCCTGAAGAGTAAATGTACTCGAACGTCCGCTTGTCAAGAAATGCTTCTTCAATTGTCTCTTCAGCACGCAAACGAACATTCTGGATCGAGCCATCGGTCAGACTCTTGAGCTTAGTCTGATATACCGCACCGCCTTTGCCAAGCTTAACATGCTGATAATCCACGATCGCGTACAATTTATCGTCGATCTTTACCGTCTGACCCTTTTTCATCTCTGATGCTCGCATTTTTTTCTCCAGTTAGTCATTAACACAGTGTATAAGTTTTTAACGTGCCTCTGAAAAAGCACTCCAAATACCAAGGTATTTAAAATTCCAGAATTAACTATTAGAGAGCCAATCGTACCTAAATAATCAATCTCCTGTGATTTTCCAAGTACGAGTTTAAATTATTATAACGTGCACCTTACAAGAAAACAATCGGGGCCTATGCTGTCAATCAGCATAGGCCCCGAAATAGTCAAAACGATAACTCTATCTATCCCTCTGTCTATTTAGCCGGATTCTACCTGTTATCTGCAAGGTAAAGAATCTCAAGCTCCGACAAGGCACGGTTGTAAATACAAAAATCATCCAAAGAACCGCTATAGTAATCATCAGCAGACCATTGCGACCTGCCAAGCCAGTTCTGTGTGGTCTCGCCGAGGTCCGCTGGTAGAATCTCTGTCGGGCCACTCGCAACGACCGTGCCATCAAGGTAAAGCTGCATGGTCATGCTTGAACCATCTATCACCACTGCCACATGGTGCCAGCCTGTCGGAAGTGTAGCAGGTGAATCTATTTGCGACTCACCTTCCACACTCTCGTTTAGGATTGCAAAACGCATTGCCCCAGTATCGCCCATACGCGGTGACAGGAACATGTAAACAGTCGTGCCGGTGCCGAAATCAAAGATACGCTGCCAAGAACCTTCATCGCCATAAAAGTTCACCCACGTCGCGATAGTACAGTCGGTCAACGAACTAATGAGAGAACCTATAGGCAAATCTACGTAGTCATCAGTGCCGTCGAATTCCAACGCCATGCCGTAATCAGGCTGGCCCTGTACGTAGCTCGGCTCGCCAAAGGCAGTGCCATCACGGCCATTGCCGGAACCATCCTGAGTATTGTTCTCAAATGCATAGCAAGCCTCCACGCTGTCGGTGCCAGGATCAACCGGCTGGCGAGAAACAGGATATAGCCTGATATCATCAATGTAAATCAAACCTGAAAAACCAGGCTGTGGAGCACTTGCGCTACCTACACCAATGTACATCTTCTTGACGCTCGATAGATCCACGCCAGCGAACTCTGTCAGGTCCATATACCACTGCTGCCACTTTTCCTGCTGGACTACACCGGCATTGTCGTGACTGACTGTTTTGTTTGTGCCGGAGCTGTCTTGTACCATCACATGCAATGTCGCAGCAGAGTTGTCTGAGTCGCCGTAGAGCCATAGCGTCAATGTCTTAATACCAGCTATGGTCCAATCCTGAGTACTGTCAAAAGTACGTGAGGCCTCTGAATATGTTGCGCTGCCGGTGTTTTGGTAGGTGAACGGCATAGACTGGCTGCCACTGTGAACGATAGTCTGCTCGGCAAAAGGCCCCGTGCTATAGCCTACCTGCGAGCCATTTTCAGAAATGCCCCAGCCATCCGGCCACGCATCAAATATCCTGTATGGCTCAGTATCGTTGTAGTCTTCGAAGCCTTCCACAAGAGAGTACTCTATTGTGGAAAAGCTCCATACATCACTTTCCCAGGATGCAGGACTCTGGGCATTATTGACCTCAGCAATCTTCCAATAGTAGGTCGTGTCTAATTCAAGACCCGGTGGGGCATAGCTGCCCTCGCAAGCGCCGGCAGGAATGTTTTCGGCAGTAACAGTGCCCTCTGTTACAGCTTGCTCATTGGCATCGATGTAAACATCGTGCGTGGCTGCTTCTCTTCCTGCTCGCCAGGTAAGTTCCACATCCAAAGGCACATCTGTTGCTTCATCTTGCGGACTTGGGTGTCTTGCATATACAGGTTTGTAGTAGAATCGAACCTCGCTCAGACCGTATTGAGGCATACTGCCCCAGTTGCTATTAGCCGTGATCTTGACATACTTTGCTGTCGCACCTTCAAATGGAACTGTGGTATTGTGTTCATAATCATCCAGGCCGGTAGCCTGGTTGAACTCAGGTACGCCAGTTAGCACCATCCAGTCATTAGCGTCGGTCGAGTACTCAATCGTAACTTCTTTCATTCCCAAACCGGCGATAAGCTCGATTGCCATATTTGAGTTCCACACCCACATCTCGTACAGTTTGTAAGCGCGGTCGAACTCATATTGTATCCAGCTTGGTTGCGGCCCATCGCCACTGCTCAGCCACATAGCTGCAAGGTCTGTCGAGTGCTGGTCGTTATCGTTCAGTCCTGAGCCATTTATGGTGTTTTCAGGCCCTGTAGTGGCGTTTTGAGAGCTGGAGGCTGTGGCTGTTATGTTTTCGATTTGATAAACAAAAGGCTCAGCCGTAAAGCTCCAGGTCTTTCCTTTGAAGACCGTATTATCCGGCGGGGCATTTACTTCATCAACACGCCAGAAGTAGGTTTGGCTGAACTCAAGCCTATAGTCAATATTATAATTGTTGGCATCCTGCGCCAGACTGACCAGCAGAGGGCTACTTGTATCGGCGTCATTTACATCATTGAAATCCGTACCGAAATAAACATTATGAGTATCAGCAAATTTTCCTGGCGTCCAATTCAGGGATGTCTCGCGAAGCACGTCGGTTTCCTCATCATCCGGGACCGGTTCGGTGGCAAGCTCCAGGTGGGCAGCCGGGAATTTGAACGTCGCTGCTCCCAAATCCGCAGGGGGCGTGGCCAGTGCGAATCCCAATGCCGCGTTGTGTTGCAGATACTGGCCTTGGTAATTGACCGACTCAAAGGATATGCAGGTCGGGTCTGCCAGACCCGGTACCGGCGTGAAGCTGGCGTCGTTCAGGTACAAGTTGCCAGTTTCAGCCGGGTCGCAGTAGCATATGTAACTCCTGTGCCGCATGTAGTGATTCGCCAATGCCACCGGCATAAATGAGACTGTTCCCGTGCCGGCGAGCCCCGTAACGACGTTCCATTGGCCCTCCGGTGTCAGATCCCCACCTTGAACCATTTGAACGGCTCCGGCAGAAGTCGTACACACCATGAAGTAACCTGGCATATCGTAGGACTCGAGCGCAGTGGTATCCGTGGGAATCTCCTGCGCCTGAACGAATCCTGCCAAACATAGGAATAATGCGATTAGAATTGTCTTTTTCACCCACATAATCAATCTCCTTTCGAAAAGATTAGTAAAAGATTCCTCCTTCACGTAAGTTGAGAAAAACATGTTTTGGTAACGCCCCAAAACAGCTAATGCCTTCGATAGATTTTAAAGACTTGTACACAGTGTTAAGTACTATTCACTAACTACTGTGCGCTATCCAATTATTGCAAAAACAGCACCAAATGTCAAGAAAATGTCTAACGCGATTATTCGTTTTAGAATGGGTTAGTACAAACGCCTCTCAGAGCCTCCAAAACGTGGATTTTGGAACATCAGAATAAGCAACACAGCAGGGTCCAAAAATGAGAGCAAAAAAAACGTTGGACACATCGGCTTCGTCCCCAGCGGTCATAAGCATATGTTTTGTCAATGTCTTACATCATCCAGATCAATTATTAGGCGAAAAAACGAGTGAAAACGGAGGTAATCTCATCGTTGAAAAAAGGGTAATCGCGTGAATGTCTCCGCTTCCACCATCAGGCCATCTGTTACCGACGTTTACCTCTGAGTCGCTTTATCGTTCCGGTCTTTGGGGATTTTTTCGTCTTCGAGCAAGATCGTGCATGGTCGGCAGAACCGAGTAAAGGCTCAATAGGAGCTAAATTGAGCTGGCGAGCAGAAATATTTACAGAAATAATATGCACCTTCATTAACTGACCAAGACGAATGCTGCACCCAGAACGCTGACCGATCATTCGCTGGGCCCGCTTATCGTATTTCCAGTGATCCGGCCCAAGATCGTCCATTTGGATAAGACCCTCGATACCATACTTTCGCGATTGCACGAACACACCAAATCCAGCCAGCCCTGTGACAACACAATCAAGCTCATCGCCGATTCTTTTGCTGAGCATTTGCAGTATCAGCACCGTTTTAAGTTCTTTTTCAGCATCCTCTGTTCGCTGCTCGGTGAACGTTATGTGTTTTCCAATCTCGACCAAATCCTGTGCAGCAGCAAGCTGCTTAGCCTGGTCTATACGACCCCGCAGGTAATACTCTAAAACACGATGAACGAGCAGGTCCGCATAGCGCCGTATCGGGCTTGTGAAGTGACAATAACAAGTCGAAGCCAATGCATAATGACCAATGTGCAAAGGGGCGTACTGCGCTTTTTCAAAACTCTTAAGCACGGCCAAATTAACTGCCATAGAAAAATCAGCACCCTTTACAGCAGCTAATAGGTCCTGAATTGCGAACCGATCCGGATTCCGCGGAAGAGAAAAACCGAAAGCCCTGACAACCTTCGCAAGATCCCTCATACTGAACGCATCCGGCTCTGGGTGAACCCGCCGCATAAACGCAACATCAAGTCTATCCAGAAGCGACGCGACAGCTTCGTTGGCCTCGACCATGAACATCTCGATTATTGTGTGCGGATAGCTATCATCTGCAGGATGAGCATCAACCACTTGTCCGGATCCGTCCATCACAATTTCCGTCTCCGACAAATCCAGGTGTAACATCCCGTTTTTCGCCCGGCGTTTCTCAATCACTCGGCTAAGCGCCTCCATATTCTTTAGCAGCTCAATAACCTCAGGCTTGACCTCTTTCGTATGGCCCTTTAAGGTTCTTTCAGCCTGCTCGTATGTCAAGCGCTGCCTCGATTTCATAACGCTATTTGCAAACCTGCGAGACACTACACTGCCCTGCTGGTCGTACGTCAGATAAACGCTCTTAACAAAACGCGGCTGGTCCGGCTGTAAGCTGCAAATTCCATTACTCAAAATCTCCGGCAGCATCGGCAAAGTCTTCCCCGGCAGATAGACACTATTGCCGCGAGTTCTAGCCTCATTATCCAGAGCCGAATCAGCCGAAACAAAAAAACTCACATCGGCAATGTGAACCCCCAATATCCAGTTTCCTTTCGAGTCCCTTTCAAGGTTTATCGCATCGTCGAAGTCTTTCGCGTCTTCCGGGTCAATCGTGATAATTACCTTATCCGTGATATTTTCACGATTATTAGCTTCATCCGGATTGAACACGCCAACTGCCTGTTTCGCTTGCTCAAGGCATTCATTATTAAATCCGCTCGGCAGATGGTGCTGACGAATTATTGACCGAATCTCGCTCTCGTATCGCCCCGCTTTACCAAGAACCTCTATTATCACCCCTCTGGCCAAATACTTCTCCGTCGGATAAGACAGTATCTCAACCACAACTTTATCCTTCTGTTTAGCTCCTTTGACACCGACGTCATCAACAACGATCTGCTCGAAAAAGCTTGAGCCGTCCGGCTGAACAAGCCAGGCTTCCGGATGTTTCATCAGGGTACCAACGAATCTGTTTTGTGCTCGTTCGAGAACTTCAATTACTTCGCCGCTGTACCGCATCTGCCTGCCGCGTTTACCTTTTCTTTTAACCTTTGCAACAACGACATCACCAGTCATTGCATCCGCTGTCGCATCAGGCGGTATGAACAGATCACCATGTGAATTAGGTTCAAGAGGTGTCACGAAGCCGAACCCTTTGGGATTGGCTCTGAATGTTCCTACGATTTGACCAGCTAAGGAAGGAAGGCTGACCATATTCTTGGCGCCTATTACAACGTGCCCGGCCTGTCGCAATTGGTCGAAAGCCAATTTGAACTCCGGATAATCCTCCGAACTTACGCCTAACGCTCGTGCCAGTTGTGAAAGCTTAACCGGCTCGTAGTCGTCCCGTTTTAGCAATTTGATTATGCGCTGCCTAAAAATCTCCGCCATATCGCAGACCTATGAAAAAGCACCCAACCGACTTAGTGTTGGCCGGGTGCAATGTTAGTTTACCATCATAAAATGAAAGAAGCGATAGACAGCTTGGGTCAAGATCGAGTATTATTATCCAAGCGATTTGCACTCACCCTTTTTTCGCCTTTAGCGCATTTAGTTTATTCGCAAGACGTGATTTCTTGCGCGCAGCGGTCTTTTTGTGCATCGTGCTCGTGGCAGCGGTCTTATCCAGCTTCGTAGTAACAAGACGAATCTGCTCTTGAGCAGTTTCCACGTCGCCTCTGCTCAAAGCCGCCTCAAAATGTTTGATTTGCGTCTTTACCTGGCTCTTACGGGCACGATTAACCACTCGCCTTTTGGTATTTTGCCTTGCCCTCTTTTTTGCTGACAACGAATGTGCCACTATATTCTCCTAAATTCCAACACGAACTTTATTACAAGAATTCACAAATTTCATAGCAGTATTTTAAGCTGACTCATCTGTATAGAAGCAACGTTAATCCGAACCTGGCATTTCTCTTAGTTTGTTGACTCGTTTACTCACATCTTTGTATGCGAAATCATACTGAGCTATTTTGCGATAAATCTCCAGCGCCTTCTCAGTATCGCTCTGCTCTTCATACGCACGAGCCAGATTATACCGCAATTCCTTGGCAACAGCATCCTCTTTTATCTCATAAGAATCTATCGCCCGCTTGAAGATATCGATCGCATCAGCATACCAGCCCTTCATAAAGAAGCTATAGCCTATTTGATTCATTGCTTCAATATGCCGTCGCGGGTCCTTCTGTGCCTCCTGTAGCAAAGGTATCGCTTCGTCGTACTTTTTACTCCTGACCAAGCGAACGCCCAAATCGTATTTGGCCTGCAAGCTGGTCGGATAGTTTTCCATACAGAGACGATAGTGCTCCAGCTCTGTTTTACTCAGTTGATTCGATAACTCTTCGACCTTAGCTTTTGCTTGCACATTACCCGGTTCAGCCTCAAGCGCAGCCTTCGCACGCTTCAACCTACGCTTAACCTGCCTTATTCTTACAAGGCCGGCCCGCTGCATGTAGCTAAAATCTTCCTTGG
>CAYNTC010000051.1:0-11344 GCA_964399795.1 uncultured Pirellulales bacterium
AGTAGAAAACGATGCGCTCACCGCCGAAGATGTGCTCGGCATCGACTATTTTCATAGGCAAGTTCATCTCTTTGACGAACTGCTTACAGCATTCTATCTCATCTCTGGCAATCTTTTGAAGATGTCGCTCCTCAGCGACGTCAGCAGCGCTGGCATAACGGACAAACTTGCCGGCTTGCTCAAGGGAGAATTCGGTGTCCCCAGCGTTAAAATACTGTTCTATTTGCTCGTCAGTGAGCTTGAGTCGACCATCTTTGTAGGATGCGAGCTGACCCACGAGAGAGCCCAGCTCAAGGCCCTTTTCAGTTTTTACCACGACACGGGCAGGGAGTTTGGGTATTTGAGTTTCGTTGTGCTCGAAAAAACCGAGCGTACTCATCCGCCCATATCGAACGAGCATATACTTTTTACCTTTTGCCCGCGGGGGTTTTGTTGTTGAGACTTCAGCCATTTCATTAATAAAAATAACGTGCTGTCATTTTACCGTCTGGTTCAAGATTAGGACCAGCCAAGAATAAAACAAGGTCAAACAACTACAGGCCAAGAATTATATCAGAATTTACGAGGCATAACAAGAGATGTTCGAAAATGAGCTTTTCATTGACACCGGCTTCAATCCAGCGAAGAGCCTTATAACAATCTGCAATTTTCATAGCTGCCTGGTCCGTCTCGAAGCGTACAGCTAATTTTGCTATGTGTTGTTTCTGGTCGAAATTGAAAAAGTGCTTGGCAGGTGCCACATTCAGTGTCATCACATCATATAAAGCTGATATGATTATCTGGATAAGAGTCTTTTGCGCCCGACGGTTAATATCGCTTTTGCTCGCATTTTTTTCAAGTCCTGTCCAAACCTCAGCGATTTTCCTGCTTTCATTAAGAAATTGCTGCGCGAATTCCACAGCGTCTGCAAGTCTGTAGGTTGCTAAAGAGCTTACAAGCTGTTTTTTAATTTCATACAGTGGGACACCAGCCAGCTCAAGTCTTGCATATTGGATGGCTGAGCCTAAACTGCCCTGAGAAAGGCGGGCAAAGTATCGCGCTTTATCTTGTTCGATATCCATCGACCTCAATTTCTCAAGTATCTTTGATTCGCCTATCGGGCCGAACCTGAGTGTTTGGCATCTCGATTTGGTAGTGGGTAAGAGTTTTTCGAGCCTTGTGCACAATAGTATGATGCAGCAGTATCCGGGCGGTTCTTCAAGTACTTTTAGTAGTGCATTCTGCGAGGCGATGTTTAGCTTCTCAGCTTCGCTTATTACGAATACCTTTCTTTGTGATAAAGAAGGCCTTATGTGCACTTTATCTATTAGAAATTCGCGGATGACATCAATTGGTAGCTCGACAGGTGTAGACCTGCCCTTGCCTGTGCTCGTAAATTCGAGCAGTTCCTTGTAAATGTGATTAAAGTCAGGATGTGAGCCCACTTCGATAGCTCGGCAGGATTCGCACGAACCGCAACTGTCGGTAAAGCCATTTTCAACAACAGGTTTTTCACACAGCAGTAACTTGGCCCATGCAGTCGCGGTCTTGAACCTGCCGACGCCATCCAGACCCGCGAATATGTATGCGTGGGACCATTTGCCTATGGCAAAGGCCTGCTGCAAAGCGGTGATTGTTTTATCCTGACAAAAAATTTCTTTCAACGACATTGTGAAATATCAAAACATGAAAAAGCAAATCTTAAAGTTTTTTTAGGCTAAAAAATTTCACAACTTCTTCTATAATTTTTTTATGGACGTTTTCAATTGAGTCGTCACCATCGACGATACGGAAATCTTCACTCTGTTTGGCTAATTGAAGAAATCCTTCGCGAACCTTTTCATGGTAAGTGCTGCCTTTTTGCTCCATTCTGTCAAGCTGACGGTTCAGACGCTGCAGTGCTGTTTGAATATCCACATACAAAATGATAGTCATATCCGGCCAGACTCTTTCCAGACAATCAGTTGCAATTTTTATCACGTTTTCCATCCCGAAACCGCCCGCATACCCCTGGTAAGCACAAGTGCTACAGAGCCATCTATCGAGTATGACGCATTTATTTTCCTGTAAGGCCGGTGCTATCTTTTCAGCCCACAGTTGTGCTCTTGCCGCCATATAAAGTAGTAATTCTGTCCTTGTATCCATTATGCTGTGTTCGGGACTGAGCAGGATTTCTCTTATTTTCTCGCCGATGGTCGTATCGCCCGGATCACGGAAAGTTACTGCTTGCATGTTCTGGCTCTTTAACCATTCTGCTAGAAGCTTCGTCTGCGTGGTTTTACCACAGCCATCCGGCCCATCAAGAACAATGAATTTACCTGGCATTTGGTTTAGCACGATAACCTTTATGATGTTCGAAACACTCGTTGCTCTCTCAGTCGTTTTGCAAGATTAGCTGCACAACGGAATTTCTAACGTGTTCAGCAGCAGTGATACACGTTTTACAGATTTGCAGGTCCGGTTCAAAGTCAGGCAGAGTGCTTCCAAGAGGATACTTCGAAGGCAGATATATAGAGTCCAGTAAGTCGCGTTCGTCCTCTGTTATATCGACGTTCAAACCATTTCGGCTGAGAATTCCTACAAGCTCATTTATACTGTGGGTTCTCTTGAGCTTGATACTCGCATGCAGCAATGCGGCCTTTAACATTTTTTCAACAGCCTGTTGGGCATTCTGTAAGCAAGGATTAAACAGTTTGCTATCCAATAGCACCTTAGCTGAGCGTAAGTTTTCTTCTGCGTAATCGAGCCACTTTTTAGCTTCTTCTTTCATAGATGGTCTCTCCACGCTGGATTTCGTCCAAGAACGGGCCGTTGGCGGCGCCTGCACTTAGGGGAATGATATCTATCGGTATTATGCGGGCGATATCGCGTGTTTTTCTGCGATATTTCATAGCAAGTGGAAGATATTTTTCGTCGCTATCCTGAAAAACAGCCACATCGAGGTCGTGCGGATCTTTTGATTTCAGAAACGAGCCGAAGATTACGATACGACGCACTTCAGGCTCAGTAGTCAAAGAGGCGACCAACTTTTGTCTTATTGATTGTTTCTTTTGCTCGGTAAACATTACGAAAAATCAACACAAAATAGGCTACCTGTCAAAAATATGATGTACCTGAACTACTATTATCATGTATTTTTGAGTTGCTATCAAGTGTCATGAATTTCTCTGAGAATTTGCATTACGAAATTATTGATTTCTTCAAATCTCTGATTCTATATTCCTGTTGGTTTTTAAGATCAAAAGACATTGATGTGTAAATCTAACAGCCATAACTGCTATCATTAAGCTAATAAAATTTATTACCAATGCTGAGATTACAATCAAAATATCTTGTAAAATTTGCAGATTTGATTTTCCGTTACAACAAATACTCCCACAGCTTGTACCACAACAATATCGTGACAAAATCGAAAAGAAAAGACCAATAACGATATTAATACAGTATAAAATGACTAACTCTCTTGCATCGGATAGCTTGCAGAACTTCAGGAACTTAAAACTTTTAAGGGCAGGGCAATCCAATACGAACACCAATGCAGGTATTAGCAATATTAGCTTGATGAAGATTAAATTTAGAAAGATGGGATATAATGTGAAAATCCAGAAAAAATGCGATGAGGTGAACTCCTGGGGATTTCTAGCATGTTTATAGATTAAACTGTAATATATTAGAAATGGTAATATGAAAGGTAGTGAATAAATCAGAGATAATACGATCATTCTCCAAAGAAAATGTATGCCTATACGCAACAGAAACAAAGGAGATTGTCGCTTTGGGCCTTCTAAATATACTGTCCGCAGGAAACCACAGCGGAGTAGCGTTCGAGTTAACGAAAGCGTCAATAATACAAATGGGATAATTAAGCCGATAATTCGTATTGATTTTGACCTCACTATTGAAAGAAGTCTGTTCGATAGTATTGCCAATATAGAGATGCCTATGATAAGAGCCACCTCCGGCCAGCGAACTTTGAATATAGCCAATGTTTTTCTGATTTCGCTCACTGAGCTTTCCTTTTTCTTACTTTGTTAACTGGAAGTTTTCTTCGCCGAGTTTTCAAATGGTAGGGTGGGCACCGCCATAGGCGGGCAAGCTTACTACTCTGCGAAGTAGTTTCCACCCTCCGTAGCTAAACTACTGCGGAGGTCGGGTTGCTACGTAGCACGAGTCAGCCCACCGATCCTATAATTGAATTGGTGGGGCATCCATTCTCCTCCCAAAGGGATGCGAAGGATGAAAGCCCCACTCTAAAGTCCTTGTCATTTCGACCGAAGCCCCTAAGGGGCGATGTGGAGAAATCTATTTACAAAGCAGATTTCTCGACTCGCCTTCGGCTTCCCTAAGGAACGCCTTACGGTGCACTCGAAATGATAAATACTTTTTTTTCTACAAAGCAATGTCAGTGTTATGGTTTTATTTTATAAGGAATTATAAGGATTTTTAATTTATTTATGATAGCCAGTTAATTAATAATCCTCCAATAATTCCTCCAAGAAAGCTCACAATAACCCAAATCCAGTGATGTTTTATGTACTCTGCATACCATAAGTTGCTCCGTTTCCACAATGAACAATATTTTCTGCCCAAATCCAAACCTGCGAGTTTCATCTCATTAATTTTGTAATAGTAGCTATCACATTTGCTTACTACAACAAGTCCTATTTCGTTGAGCATTTTATTGGCAGCTTCTATTTTTATTTTAGCTTCAAGCCATGCTTTGTTTCTATCGTTAGTTTCCTGCTGTTTCGAACGATTATTTTCAGCACTTGTTTCCATTTTTTGTTGATTCCAAGTTAATCCAACTTTACGTTTGTTTTTGATCAGTTCGCGAGCCAATTTGATAACTTCCCTTGGCCCCAAAATTGGAATCCGGGGAGGTTTAATTACAAATGGTTTTAGCTCATCGACTGAAAAGATCGGTCCTTCAATTCTTAGTTCTGGTGTACTAATATAGTAAACCATGAGTAAGTACCTTTCATCTCTTGGCAGCCACATAATCATTTTCCCCCAAGCTTTAAACTTTTTCCAGGATTAAAACCAACTACCTGTGTCATTCCCGCGAAAGCGGGAATCCACTTTTTTTATTTTTGTTTCGACTCCCGCCTGCGCGGGAGTGACAAATAACATTTTTTCCTTTTTCAGCATTTTTATTATCATTTTGTCAACTGAAAATTTTCTTCGCCGAGCAGTTGCCTCATTTTACGGCAGAACTCCAGGTCGGGATTAACGGACAGCTCTCTATCAACGGTGGCGTGGACATGGCCTTTGTCGGTATGTATCGCCACATAGATAGGGCTTTTGCCTCTGTGATGCTGGCAGATGCTCTTTATCATAGCAACCTTTTCTTTGGTGACATTATTAGTATCCAGCCGTATCCTGACCTTAGCAGCTAATTTTTCCCTAACTTCGTCCAGAGCTATTAGTTCCGACGCTATAATATTAGGTCGCTCCCTTCTATAGTCTAACTTTCCCTTTACGAATACAACGGTGTCTTCCATCAGGTTATTGGAATAGCTATTAAGCGTATCGGGAAACATAACGACTTCGACCTGGCCCTGTAGGTCTTCGAGGGTAAAAACCGCCATTTTTGAGCCGGCATTTCGGCCTGACTTTATGATGTTGTACCTGATCTTTGTTACCATGCCGCCGATTACAACCTTCTCATTCTGGTTGGCAGCATCCAACTGAGATGTATTGTGTGTGGAGAAAAGATTGATAGTCTCAGCATGATGGCTGAGCGGGTTGCTGGTAACATAGAAACCAAGCACCTGTTTTTCATAGGCGAGCATTTGTGGCTCGGGCCACGGCGGAACGTTGGGCAGACTGTGATGGTCTTGAGAGTAATCTGAGGCGCCAGCCATTTGGCCGAAGAAATTCATTTGGCCGTTCTGTTTGTCGGCCTGCAGACCGGCACCGATTTCCATTGCCTTTTCGAGGCCTTCTATCATTTGGCGACGGTTTCCGCCGAGCCTGTCGAAAGCGCCGGCTTTTATGAGGGCTTCGAGCACCTGTTTATTAGCTGCTCTGAGATCGACGTTTTCGCAGAAATGGAACAGGCTTTGAAATCTGCCGATTTTTTTTCGGGTAGCGATAATCTGCTCAACGGCCTTTTCGCCAACGCCTTTTACGGCTGCCAGGCCAAAACGTATTACAGCCTTTTGCTTGCTATCGCTATCAGGGTATAGGGGTGTGAAATCAACGCCGCTTTCGTTAATATCCGGAGCGAGCACCTCGATACCCATCTCGGTGCACTCAGCGATATACTCGACGACCTTGTCGGTGTTGTCCATTTCGTAAGTTAAAAGTGCTGCCATGAATTCGACAGGCCAATGTGCCTTCATATAGGCGGTCTGATATGCGATGAAAGCATAACGGGTTGAATGGCTCTTGTTAAATCCGTATCCGGCAAAGCGCTCGATAAGCTCAAAAATCTGCTCAGCCTGTTGCTTCTTCATACCCTTATTGACACAGCCTGAGGCGAATCGTTCTCTTTCTTTTACGATGGTTTTTGCCTTCTTTTTGCTGATGGCTTTTATCAGGCCGTAGGCTTCACGCAGAGGTATGTCGCCGAGTAGGTTGCATATTCGCATGACCTGTTCCTGATAGGTCATTATGCCGTATGTTTCTTGCAAAACCTCGGTCATGATAGGATGTGGTAGCTTCCATTTTGCCCCGTGTTTTCGGTCGATATAGTCGGGAATCAGTATCATCGGGCCGGGACGATACAGGGCATTTGCAGCGATGAGATCCTCAATTCGGTCAGGCCTCATCTTTACAAGCATATTCTGCATACCTCCGGACTCAAATTGGAAAATGCCTTTTGTTCTGCCGTTTGAGAAGAGTTCAAAAACTTTAGAGTCGGTAAGGTCAAGCTTTTCCAGGTCGATCTCGACTCCGTGATTTTCCTTGACAAGCTGACGAGTACGTTCGAGCACACTGAGTGTTTTCAGCCCAAGGAAATCCATTTTCAAAAGCCCGACTTTTTCAACCATTGGGCCTTCGAACTGAGTTATAATGTCATCGGAGCCTGAAGCTTTATAAAGAGGCACGAAATTCGTTAAAGGCTCATCGGCGATAACTACGCCGGCTGCATGAACCGATGCGTGACGTGCGAGGCCTTCGAGCTTTCTACTGATGTCGATGACCTTTCTTATCTGCTCGTTTTCTTTGTAGGCACGTTTCAGTTCTGGCTCGGTCTCCAGGGCCTTATCAAGTGTCATATCGAGAGAGAACGGTACGAGCTTTGCAAGTCTATCAGCCTCAGCAAGGGGCACTCCGAGGACTCTACAGATATCCCGGATAACGGCACGTGCCTTCATCGTTCCGAAGGTTATGATCTGCGCGACCTGGCCGTATTTCTGGCGGACATAATCTATGATTTCTGCGCGGTGGGCCTGGCAGATATCGATATCGATGTCGGGCATTTCGTTGCGCTGGGGGTCCATGAAGCGCTCAAAGAGCAGGTCATAGCGAATTGGATCGACATCGCACAGGCCAAGGCAATAACCGACGAGGGTTCCTACACCGCTTCCTCGTGCACCGATGGGTATGTTTCTTTCATGAGCGTATTTGCAGAGGTCCCAGACGATGAGAAAGTAGCTGGCAAAGCCTTTCGATTCTATTACTTCAAGCTCTCTATCAAGGCGTGCCTTTATCTGGTCTGTAATTTCGCCGTAACGCTGTCGGGCTCCCTCATAGCAAAGTTCTGTCAAAAAATTTTCAGCAGCTGAGCCATCAGGCGGCTCAAAGCGCGGTGCATGACGAGTTTTAAGGTCGAGTTCGACGTTACAGCGATTGGCGATTGTCA
Organism: uncultured Pirellulales bacterium; assembly: GCA_964399795.1. Taxonomy (GTDB): domain Bacteria; phylum Planctomycetota; class Phycisphaerae; order Sedimentisphaerales; family Anaerobacaceae; genus CAYNTC01. The sequence continues at coordinate 7,790 of CAYNTC010000051.1, forward strand.
GAGTATTGTCACATGCTTCAGCGGTTTCTGCAAAAAGGCCGCGCATTTCTTCAGCACTCTTAAAATAAGCATCGGCTGGATATATCATTCTGTCGGGATCGTCCGCTCTTTTGCCCGTGCTGATTGCGCATAGGCAGTTATGAGCCTCATGGTCTTCTGCCTTGAGAAAATGCACATCGTTCGTCGCAATAATGCCGATGCCAATTTTTTGAGCCAGTTCGATCAGTCCCTGACGGATTTTTGGGTCATCTCCTTCGTGCGATTGTAATTCGATAAAGAATCTGTCAGGCCCAAATATCTCTAGATAACTCTCGACCGCTTTTTGTGCCGCTTGTTCATTTCCGTTGGCAATTTCCACGGCAATCTCACCTTTTATGCAAGCCGAGGTACAAATGAGGCCTTCGTTTAGTTCAGTGAGGATTTCTTTATCGATTCTTGGGCGATAGTAAAATCCATCTAAGTAGCCTGCGCTGGCGAGCTTGAGAAGGTTCTGATAGCCGGTGTTATTCTCTGCCAGAAGGATTAAATGATATGCTGCTTCAGAGATGCTGGTTTTTGTCCGGTCGAATCTGCTGGCAGGCGCTATGTACGCCTCAATGCCTATGATAGGTTTTATGTGCGCTGCGTGAGCTTTAGTATAGAATTCAACTGCGCCGAATAGATTACCGTGGTCGGTGACGGCGACGGTATCCATGTTTAGCTTTTTACAGCGCTTAAAAAGTTTGTCGAAGTTAATAGCGCCATCGAGCAGTGAATACTGGCTGTGTAAATGTAGATGTGTAAATCCTTTTTCTGACATGAGTGTAATAAGTCCTTTATAGGAAAAGAGTTAAGAGCGCAAAATGAGAACATAATCATCACTCATATCATAAGCAAAGGCACATATTCAGTCAAGGATAATGGCCTTGCCGGAACAAAGATTGGTAAAAAGCAGAAAGTTTTTATTGAAGCTTGTAAATTCATCCGTAATAATACAGGTTTTATAAGTTAATAATCGGCGGTAAGGAGTGTAAATGGGACCTGTATTGAATGGCCTAATTAAACTTCAAAGCGTTGAAAATCGTCTGCGTGCTGCAAAGGCAAAACTTGCAAGGTGTCGGCGCAGTGTCATCATCCAGGAAAATCAAGTCAGAAGTCTGCAAAGTGCCCTCGAAGCAAAAAGGGAAGAGATTCAGCTAACCAAAGTTCAGTGCGACCGCCTCGAGCTTGAGCTAAAAAGCCGAGATGAGCAGATCAATAAGCTAAGGGCATCGCTAAATAACGCAAAAACAAACAAAGAATACGCTGCACTGCTGACCCAGCTCAACACTACAAAAGCCGACAATTCAAAAATCGAAACCCAAATCCTGGAGTTGCTCAAAGCCATTGAAGCTGACGAGGCCGAGTGCAAGGAGATCGAGAACCAGATAGACCAGCAAAAGAAGCAGCTCGAACAAAATCGCAAAAAGTCCGAAGCCTCTGCAAAAGAGCACGAAGCTGAGATTGCGCAGATACAAGCGGAATGGGATGAAGTCGCCAAGGTTATCCCGCCTGAGCCCCTGGCCATGTTTAAGCGTGTCGCCGAAACGTACGACGGACAGGCCGTCGTTGCGGTTGAGCAACAGGGGGGCAGGACGGAAGCTTATAGCTGCGGCGGTTGTTTCATGGGTATCACCGCTGAGAGCGTTAATATGCTTATGACCAAAGACGATATAATCCGGTGCCCGAATTGCACGAGGATACTTGTGCTTAAAAGCGAAGACAATAAAATTGCTTAGCTATATGAATGTATGAATTGCTGCATTCACGTACAGAGGCATCTATCGCTCACACATAACAGCTTCAAGGATCACGAGTCACGAGATGCGAGATAAGAGCCACGATTTGATTGCCTACATAGACGGCGCCAGTAGGGGCAATCCCGGCCCCGCTGCCTCCGGATACATATTACAGGACCCCACCGGCCGTCAGCTCCAGGCAAAAGCTTTCTTTATAGGTCACACCACCAACAACATCGCTGAGTATACGGCTCTGATAAAAGCGATCGAGGCCGCTAAAGTACTTGGTGCAGAAGATCTAATTGTTTACACCGACAGTGAATTGCTCGCTAGGCAGATAGAAGGCCGATATAAAGTCAAGAGCGAACAAATCAGACCCCTTTTTGAGCAAGCCATAGCTTTGCTCACGGATTTCGAAAACTATCGGGTTCACCACATCCCCAGGGATAAAAACAAACAGGCCGACGAGCTTGTAAATAAGGCCCTAAACCTCCAGCGTAATGTTGAAGCTAAAGCTATTTCGATTAGCCATCGTAAAAAGCCAATTCGTCTCGGTGTGCTCATTAGTGGCGGCGGAACAACGTTAATGAATATTCTTGACTACATCAAGAAAGATAGACTAAATGCCGAGGTCGCGGTGGTCATAAGCTCTCGCTCTGCCGTCGCGGGAGTTGAAAAAGCAAGAAAAGCTGGCCTTGATGTCAAAATCGTTCGTAAAAAAGATTATCCGGATATCGATCAATTTAGCAAACGCATCGAAGAAGAACTCGTTGCGGCAAAGGTTGACCTCGTTGTCCAAGGTGGGTGGCTTTGCCTATGGAAAATACCTGCCCAATATGAGAACTGTGTCATGAATATACACCCTGCTTTGCTGCCGAGTTTTGGGGGCCAGGGTATGTGGGGACATCACGTTCACGAAGTCGTACTTAGAGCAGGATGTAAGGTAAGCGGCTGTACAGTTCATTTTTGTACAAATGAATATGATAAAGGGCCAATAATTGTTCAGCGGGCCTGCGAGGCCAGAGACGACGATACACCTGACACTCTGGCCGCAAGAGTATTCCAGCAGGAATGTATAGCATATCCTCAGGCCATACAGTTATTCGCTGACGGCAGGCTGGTCATTAAAGACGGTCGTGTGAAAGTGAAGCCTTAAATCCAAATCACGGTTTTTTCGCTTTACGAAATATAAAGTATGAACAGACGACAAAGAATGCTCGTGATAGAATCCGTCATTGTCATCGCGATTACGGTCTTCGCGGTTGTTGCGATGATTAACGTTAAGGATTGGGTCAACCGTTCAGAGGCAATGCGTGCAATGAGGCAGCTCGGAAAGGAAGTCCTCAAATGGCGTCAGCAATATAACGAGGCTCATCCTGAGGAGCGTCGGCTTGCCCCGCCCGAACCATGGGTTGATAGGCAAAGAGAATATCTTCCCGGTAATGTTCGACTTGGCAGATTAACCTACAGAGCCCGCTATATCGACTCCGAGTCCACTCTCGACGAAATCCTGGCTTACACCTCGAGAAATTATCGTTCACCTCTCGTTGGCAAAGGATATATCGTTCTTTTCCTTGATGGCCGGGTCGAGTGGGTGTCTAAAGACGAGTTTAAAAAACTGCTCGCACAGCAGCGGAGCAATAGCCCCCAAGAACTCCGTTTGCTCCAACAGAACTGACTTGTACCTCTCACCTTTACACTTTTATCCTTTTTCTTAATTTTTTGTGAATTTTATTACTACATCGCCATTTAATAGTGAAAAATCTGTTTTATTGTGTTAAAATACGAAGCACGAAAT
>CAYNTC010000052.1:0-11310 GCA_964399795.1 uncultured Pirellulales bacterium
TTCGTGCCTTTTTGAAAACCTGGAAGGCTTTCTGCTTGCTGGTTAGTCTCTGGCCGTCGACAATTTGAATGATGTCACCATTTCTCAAGCCAAAGTCCTTGGCTAACGGTACGTCCTCGAGCCCGGACAGTCTGAGACCTTGTATTTGGCCATCTGAACTATAAGGTTCGATGACTGCCTTATCTAAGATGGATTCTACTCGACTAATTCTTGTTGACGTGTTCTCATTTGCTATCTGATCTGATGGCATTTCTACTAATGCGCTGCTATTCTGTGGCATTGATTCTTTGTTGCTGCCTGTATTGGCATGATTTGTAGTGTTGAGTCTTAGTATTTTTTCCCTTCCTTTGTAAAGTAAAATAACAGCATCTTTTTTTATGGCTTCGACGGATGCATCTGCAACCGTATCTCCGGTCTTGTACATATTGGCTATGTTGTTATCCGTATGTTTGATTACTGCTCTGGCAAGTGATGGGCTACCTGCGATGGTGCCGAGCAGTGTTAAGCCAAGTTCCTGGCTGGCGGAGCCGGGTGCAACATCTGCGATATTGTTTTTGGTAAATGGTTCATTGGCCACACCAAATATGTTTTTCTCTATAATAGCTGCGCAATCTGGTACGGACGTATCAGCTAAATTTGGCATGTTAGTTTCTGCTGAGCTATCTGTACCCGCTGCGAGGTTCGGTCCGAGAATCTCTTTTAATTCCTGCGGCATCATTACTGTCCTGATGATTAATAGCGCTAAAATCAGGATAAGGGCTGCTCTGGCTATCAGTAAAGCCTTGCGAATGTACAACTTATCACCTCTCGGTCTTCACATACCTTCTCCAACTAAGAGCTTATCGACTTGTCGGAGCTTGCACTTAAAACCGCGTTTTGTGTTGTGTCTAAATTCGTGTTCTTATCGGTCATAGCTTCTTTAAGGATATGTTATAGGGCTATGTGGCGGTGTTGAGTATTGAGCGCAGTGAATGTCAAACTGATGGGGGTCTATAGTAATGCCATCACCAGCATACAGTAGAAGGTGTTAGCCAACCCATGAAATAAAATTGGCGCCAGCAGAGAGCCGGTTCTGATAAACAGCCAGCCGAGGATGAGACCAGGTAGAAATGTTACAGCCGCGACCATTTGTCCCTGAACAATAACATGCGCAGCCGCGAAACAAGTAGCTGACAACACTATACATGCTATATTTTTTATCCTATAGCGCTCAAACTTGAGTGTGCTTATGAGTCTTGAGATATTACCTTGCACGTATCCGCGAAAGAATACTTCTTCTGCTACTGCGACATACATGAATTGATAAATTAACCAGTAAATCCAGCCTTTTCCATGTGAAGTGGAAGTCTGCAGAGGTAATGTTAATCCGAAGGATCTTAGCATTAATAAACCTAACAGCAAGACCGGAAAAATGACAACACATACCCGAGTGACCATTATTAAAGAGAACTTGACTTGTTCGCTGTTCATACCGATCTTGGCGAAGTCGTCTGCCCTGAAAATAGTCGGAGCCAGGGCTGCAATAACCAAGACCGCTGGCACGGCTATCCAGGCTACATTCGAGTTGACGCCCGCAATTAAAAAGCGAATGCCAGCGACTGTTACTGTTATCACAATAGCGGTTTCTGCCATTAAAGAAATTCTCTGCCGTCGTGAGGAAAGATGTGACTTGAAATGCTTTGTTGAGTTACTAATTGGCAATTGGCACGGGTTGTAATTCATTCTTAAGGTAAATCCTAATGGATGTCACGTATCTTACGTTTTCGTAGGTCTCGTAGCTGAATTGGCATCAACGCCGGTATCATTATCAGTGACATGTAGAGTCACGAGATTATTTGCAGGAACTTGTATTTCACCCACATCTGGTGAGAAACCCTTGGCCGAAGGTGGATTTGTATCTGAGTCGATGACGGTTACTGTGATCGTCTCGGTATCCTGATCTTGTCCGTCACTTGCGATAAAAGTGATTTGGTAGCTGCCGATGTCGTCTTGGCTTGGCGTCCAGTTAAAGACCTGGTTGATAAAAGTTGAGCCGGTTGGCAGGTCCGAAGCTGAATAATTAATCTTGTCACCATCGGGGTCTATCGCCTCAACTGTGAAGGTCAAAGTTTCATTGGCATGGACTGTTTTATCATATATTGCATTAAAGACAGGAGGCTGATTTATGTTGTTTACCTTAATATTGATAGTAACGGAATCCTGTGCTTGGCCATCGCTGACGATAAATGTAACCTCGTATGTTCCTGCTTGGTCGAAGCTGGGAGTCCAATTGAAGGTCTGTTCTGTGAAAATCGCACCGCTCGGCAAACCTTCAACAGTGAACGTTAAACTATCACCATCGAGATCAACAGCGTCAATTGTAAAGCTCAATAGGCTGTTCTCATCGACTGATTTATCATCGATAGGTGAGATTTTGGGTGGTTGATTGATGCCGTTGACTGTTATGATGATTGTCTGCGTAGTTTGTGTCTTACCGTCGCTCGCAACGAATGTCACATTATATGTGCCTGCCTGTCCATTGCCTGGGGTCCAACTGAAGGTTTGATCGACGAAGGTGGCTCCTGCCGGTAGATTCCAAGCCGAGTATGTAATTGGATCGCCGTTGGGATCTGTTGCGGTTACTGTAAAAATGAGAGTTTCGTTTATTTTGACTACTTTGTTACTGATTGGTTCGAATACAGGTGCTTGGTTTCCATCATTGTTTGTAGGTATCCAGTAAATGTGAACTGCGTTGGGGGTAAAAGTATCTGTGAAGGTATTGCCGGTGTGAGAAATAATCCTGTCGCTTCTTACTGGACGGTAGGTGGCTCTTACCGCATCACCTCCTTCGAGAATAGAAGCTTGAGGTCCCCAATTCCAGTTATAGGCAACTTCCCCAAAATCAACAAAGACCTCTCCGGTGGTGTAATTTACTGTGCCATATGAATTTCGGGTGGGCAGTGGAGTTGTAGTCGGAAAGCTATAAAGATTTCCTTGTCCATCGTCATAGAGGTATATCCAGTACTTTTTGCCATTTTTGTAATGTCCGGAAACTTCTAAGCTACCAGGAATAATTGGGGCGTTATTTAAAGTGAATGTAAAGTTTCTTTTTGATTCGTTAGGGTCTCCTTTATACTCTATAGTGGATTGGCAAAATTCACCTGGTTCAACAACAGTCATATCCGAGGTTAAGTCATCAACTGTAAAGGTTACCTCTATTGGAGGTTCATTAGCCTCATCTGTGTCTGTTATTCTGACGGTAAATATCCATGTATCTGCCTGACTGTCTTGCCTAATCATTGCGTCTACTTTATCTGAACTATCTGTAATTATCCTGTTTGGCTCAGGAGATAAGACTATCGGGGTCAGCTTTTTGATATTGTCAAAAAATTCTTTCATTGCTCCATAGTTTTCAGGTGTAGTTGGTGGGGGATTGGAGAACCAGTTTATTCCTTTCGCACCATGCACAACGGCAAGCCAGGCAAACATTCTTATTCGCTCTGGCCCGATTACGCCGTTTGGTGCTGCAAGAAAGCACATATATGGAATAAGGCCATAATGCTCTTTATTAAAGGTATCTAAATCAAAGGCTAATAATCTTGTACTTCTACTTGAAAAAGGAAAATAACCACTTATTGCTGGAACATCCGTAGTGTGTACCCTTTTACCTCCAAACCATTTACCGCTGTAAAGATAAGTGAATCCCATCCTGCTTAATGTCTTAGTTCCCCAATTTTCGTCATCCCAGCTACCTTCATGCCACAGAAGCGCCTGGATGGTTGTAGTTACAAGATGCTGGGGGTCAAGCTTATGAGATAAATAAGTCTGGCTCCTGTGCACTGGTGCAGGGATTCCATGATAGTAAGGTTCATCTCCCCAGGTCCACATAATTGTTGCATTATGGTCTTTGTGGGAATTTACATATTCTGCAAGAATATTTGGGTCTGAGTTGCTCCTGCCGTACCCTGTAAATTCGCCATGCGGGCCAATTGCTTTTAGGCCAAAGCTTTCTGTTTTATCTAAATATTCTGCCCAAGTGATGTCACTATATTCTTTTCCAAAAACAGAATTTATGTATCTTTGCGCATATTTTTCTAAGTTACCGAGGCCGAAAGGGGTTATAGGAAAAAACAACTCTCCGTTAATTCTTATGGCGTTGTTTTCATCAATGCCAACTTCAGGTATGCCGTTGTAGGGCTTGGCGAACTTTTCTTCCAGTTCATCTAATATATTGTCAGATGAATCCAGGATTTGAGCTGTAAGGTTGTAATTTCCTGCTGGAAGTTCTGAGTTGTTCAGTAAGAATTTTTCTTCTGTTTGCAGATTGTTCTTATTGTAGATTACTTCAGAATAGTCATTATCGCCTGTTATTGTTACCTTTATCTTGTTTGTTGGGTTATTTGTGAATACTGTGGGTATCTGGGCGTAGATATATTGGGCAAGATGGCCATGATAGTCTGCATGCCAGAACTCAAATCCTGTAGCAACCTCTTCGGCAGTTAAAGCTTTATCATATATCTTGACTTCATCTACATACCCTTCAAATACTTCAGGAGCATTCGATTTTTTGCCTATTAGCAAACTGTTCGTTAAGAATCGTACTTTGCCGGTTAAATCCACAATAACAGGGCCTTTTTGATCCACTTTCCAGGCATATTCTATTCCATCAATAAATAATTTCATCAATGAACCGTCGTATGTTATGGCGTAGTGATGCCATAGGTTGTTAGCTGTTTCACTTGCCGGCCACTTAGAAACTGCTTCCGAGTCATTTTCTGTTTCTATATAACCTTTTACTGTATTTCTGAAATTCGGATTCGAATTATCTCTTTTTATATTTAGATAATATGCTCCATTTTTATCTATCAAGTAACCCTGTGTAGAAGGTTCTTTCTTTTTTGCCCATACGGATATTGTCAGTTCATCCATTCCACTTAGAATGCCGTTAGGGTCTAAAACTTCTATGTATGAACCGCTGGTTAGGTCTGCTGCTTGAGCTTCTGCTCCTCTGACAAAATGGCCTTGTCCATTTCTCCATTGTGCTGTTAAGCCGCTGGGTGAGGTGTCATTTAAATCACCTTCAAACTTAAGCTCTAATACCGGATTTATTGCAGGTCTCGGTGGTAATTTTGGCTCTTGGCCTGTAACTGTGATAGTGGTGGTTTCTGTAGTAGATGCTCCATTTGTATCTGTTACATTTAAGGTGACTGTGTAGGTTCCAGGTTTGATGTAGAAGTGGGATACTGAGGTACCTTGGATTGACATATAATCATCTCCAAAATCCCACGTATATTCGCCGTTGATCATGCCGTTAGATAAAAGCACAGCTCCTGGAATAATAATGGCACTGCCATCGAAGAATACTTCCTGACCCACCAGGACAGTCGTATCCGGTTCAACCTTGATATCTGCCAGCGCTTTGCTGAAAGACCCCACTATGAATAGTAAGCATAGTACGAGAACGCAAGGGCGAAAGATGATAGAAATTCCTGAGACGGGACGCATCATTTTTATTATCCTTATAAATAATGTAAATGAAAACCGGCATAGGCAAATGGGCCTTGACAGCAGCGGTCGTCACTCCTGTTATGTATATCGTCTGTGAAACTGCCGGATTTCAATCGTGTCTCTGCGCAGATAGTAGAAACCTTTGAAACCGACCTTTCTGCAGAAATTATTATACTAATACAAGCCCTGTTTGTCCTATAAAACCTTTATCGGCCTTAATTGCGTATTTTTAGTGAAGAACTCTTTGTCAAAGTATTATCGGTGTTTGGGTGCGAATTTTCACATTTTTGCTTTTTTATCGTAAAAACCGTTGACAGAATAACCGATTAAAACCATACTTTTATAGGGCGCTGTCAAAGGAGGAGGCGCTATTATTTTCCTACGCGAGATTATGTACCGATGATTTATTAGGTCAAGGTTACCTTGTGGCTATAACTTACTACTTAGGAATTATACCCTTTGATGTATCCGAAACTATATAGCTACGGAGCGGAGCCGATTAACCGGATTTACGTTTTGCATAGTACGACCATTATGAAATTTCAAATCAAGATTTGATATATGGCTGTAATCCTCTTAGCTTTCTTGAAACAGGGTTTTGTTAAGATCGTGTTAACATATAAATGTTTTTTAATCTTGGCTTTGTGGGCTGATACAGGTGTAAGGATTGAAGCCTCTATTTCAGTCCTGTAATCGGGATGGCAATATAATACCTCAATACATCGTTGACGATTCCGGAGTAAGGCTCAATACAATTTATTTTTTTAATTCGGTTACCAAAACTTAAAGTTGTAACCGACGGGGACGGAGTGTATCCATAAATAGCGAATCGTCCACAATGACTCATAGCCGAACTAATAACAATTCAATATCTCGAAATCTGAAACAACCTTCGCTAAAAGTTAATGCAGTAAGTAACTGGTGTGCTCTGATTGTAAATATACTTGTCGGTTTCTTATTAACGCCCTTTATAATAAACCGATTGGGCAAAACCGGTTATGGAATTTGGATTCTTATCGGTTCATTTGTTGGATACTACAATTTACTTGATCTTGGCGTTCGTTCGGCGTTAATACGTTATGTCGCCCGCTATGTGCGGCAGGCTGATGAGCAAGCCTTAACGGAGACAACCAGTACTGCTATGAGCATGTTCTGTTGCATTGGGGGCTGTGTGATTGCTGCTTCTTTCTTATTCGCTGGTTTGTTGGCAGAGTTTTTTGATATAGCGCCAGAAAATTACAGTGATTTCAAATCGGTCGTATTGTTATTAGGTCTGGCGGCTGGGCTCACTTTTCCAAGTAGTGTGTTTGGCACTATTGTTATGGCTCACGAAAGATATGTGGCCGCTAATTTTGTAAGTGTCATATCCGCTCTGATGCGCGCGGGCATGACGGTTTTATTGTTGGTGCGAGGCAAGGGGTTGGTCGGGGTTGCATCTGCCACACTTGTTGGCGCCATGTTTGGATTAGGGGCTAATTACTTAATCTTTCGGTATCTCACGCCATGGATTCGTATTAGCTTTGCAAGAGCTAAATGGGGCGTCTTGTGGACGCTGCTTTCTTACGGCGGTCTTGCTACCGTCATAAAAGTTGCCGACATCATGCGCATGAATCTTGACAGTTTTGTTATTGGAAAGTTGGTGGGTATAGCCGAGGTTGGCATATATGGTATTGCGGCTTTAATTATCCGGTACATACTTAGGTTTATTGCAACAGGTATGGGTGTGCTAACACCAAGATTTGCGGCGTTGGATGGTGCCAACGAACATTCACAACTTCAGGACTTGTTTGTTAGAAGTTTGTCGGTGTCAGCTCTGCTGAGTTTTGGCTGCGCTATGTTAGCCGTAGTCTTTGGGGGACGCTTCATTGTCCTCTGGGTGGGAGAGGGATTCGAGGACGCAATACCTGTTTTGCTTATCTTGGCAAGTGCTTACGGATTTGCTTTAGCGCAGAATCCTGCAATCGGGCTGATGTACGCTTTGAACAAGCACAGCTATTATGCTGCGGTTACAATCCTTGAGGCGATTGCTAACCTGGTGATTAGCATTTTGCTGGCGCCAAGATACGGGATAATAGGTGTTGCGCTTGGAACTGCGATACCAATGTTAATTGTCAAATTGCTCGTCCAGCCGATATACGTTTGCCGAATAATTAACATGAAAGTCAAAGATTATGCTATACAGATAGTGCTGCCCGCTGTTGTCGCATTGGTTATTGCGATAATTGCGTACAAGGAAGGTATGATGACCAATAGGCAGGGGGATTCGCTAATAAGATGGACAATATCCGCTTTCCTTTGTGGTATAACGTATGTGGTGATTATGTTTGCGCTATCGAAACAAAACAGATTGTGGTTCAAGCAGGCATTCTCACGATCTTAACGAAAGGGGGTCATGATGAGTAGGAAAGTGCTTATTATTGGTCTTGACGGTTTTACCTGGGACCTGGGTCGGGACTTCATGGCTGAGGGAGTCATGCCCAATCTTGGTAAGGCCGTAGTTAGTGGCTGCCATGGGATTCTTAGAAGCGTTATACCTTGCGAAAGTGGTCCAGCCTGGGCATCCTTTCAGACCGGTTGTTATCCAGGTAAAACGAGAGTTTTCGGATTTCACAGTTATGACCGTGTGAAGAATAAGGTGGTGCTGAATACCTTTTCGGGGTTAGGGGTGCCTACCTTATGGGAAATAGCCGACCACAGTGGTAAAACTGTTGTAAGCATAAATGTACCCATTACGTATCCGCCTCCCAAGGTCAGGGGTGTAGTCGTGCCTGGTCTGCTCAGTCCGCGGTTATCGTCCCAGACGGTACATCCAACGGAAGTATATGAGCGATACGTGGCACCGCGCTCAGATTACCGGATTGTTAATTTAGATCGTGTAGAAACACTGCAAGGGTTTGTAGATCAGCAGATTGTGACAGAGAACGCTCGATGTCAGATGGCGTTAGAACTGATCAAAGACATTGACTGGGATGTATTTGCTGTCCAGATTCAAAGTACCGACGCTGTACAACATCACGTTTGGGGCGCGCTCGACCGGACGGCTACGCAGTACACTAATGAAGAACGGGATGAAGTGCTCCGGTTTTACCGGTTCATCGATGAGGTTATCGGCAGCATTATGGACGCGGTTGGTCCAGGAGTTTTGACGCTTATAATGTCGGACCATGGTTTCTGCAACGCCGAGCGTATGGTGAACCTGAACGTATGGCTTCGACAAAAAGGTTACCTTAAACTGACACCCGGACCAAGACGACATGTTAGGTGGCGAGCGCTGAAAAGGGGGATTAAGCAGCAGATTCCTCCGGTTCGTTTTGTAGTCCCACTTTATCGGGGAATCAAAAACATAGCGGAAAAGTCAAGACAAAAAACAGCAGCTGAGCTTGTTCATCATAAGGCAATGTCTGATATCAATCGTAGTGTCGATTTTTCAAAGACCGTGGCCTTAAGCTTAGGGTCGCTGGCAGGCATGATTTATATACTGAGTGATTCGGCTGAAAAACGGCGATCTGTTGGGACCAAACTCACCGAAGAAATCGTTAAGGATTTGGGGCCGGATTCGCCGGTACCAGTTGTTGATAAGATCAGCAGAGCAGGTGAAATATACGGTGTTATGGACGATTCTGGCTGCGTGCCAGACTTAGTAGTGCGGTACAGGCGTGGAGTGTTTGGAATGTATAATACCGTAGGTGATGAGGTAATATGGAAACCCGAATATGGAGGATACAGGCGTGGCTTTGGGACCCACAGCCAGGAGGGTGTAATTGTGCTCCAGGGGCCTGGAGTACGTACGGCAGCCGAACTTGACGGCAATATCGTTGACATACTTCCTACTGTACTGGCCTACTTGGGGATACCTATTCCGGAACACGTAGATGGCAAACCTTTAGTTAAAGCTTTTAGTCGAAAGCTCGAAATAAGTTACGAGAATATCCTGTTCAAAAAGCCAACTCTACAGACAGAATATACGACGCAAGAACAAGAGCAAATTGAGAAGAAACTAAGGGATGTTGGCTACTTGTAAAATATTCAGAATCTATCTACATAAGGCGAGGCTTATCTGGCTGGACTTCTATCTTGAGTTGGATGTAAGGACATAGTGGTGGCCAGCAAGACTGTCTGCGTCAGTGTAATAATCCCTACATATAATCGTGCTGAGTTTGTGACCAAAGCGATCGACAGCGTTTTAGTCCAGACGTATCGGGATTACGAGATAATTGTGGTTGACGATGGCTCCACGGACAAAACCCAGCAGGTGCTGGAGCCGTATCTTGATAAGATAAGCTATATACATCAAGATAACGCTGGCGTTAGTGCGGCGAGGAATCGTGGAGTTGTGGAGGCAAAGGGACAATGGATAGCCTTTCTCGATTCAGATGACCAGTGGTTACCTGAGAAGCTCTCTGTACAGGTCGCTGCTGTTCAGAAAAATCCGAATCTTTATCTGCATACGACGGACGCAATTTTACTGAACGAATATGGAGAGCGGGTTAGCCAATTTCAATATACCGGTTTAGTCGAATTCTTAAAGGGGAAATCTTGTGTTGTTGAAAGACCTTTGGCTTATCAGGTCAAGTACAGCCTTGCACGAATCCAGTGTGTATTGGCAAACCGCAAGGCGCTGTTTGACGCAGGATTGTTTGATACACGGCTGACAATTTTTGAAGATCAAGATCTGATGTGTCGTTTGGCGCTTGAAGGTAGATGGGCAGTGACTACACGCGTGTTAGTACACATCAAAAGGCCAGCTGTGTCTTCGTGTAATTTATCAACACAGCGAATTTCCAACCCTATCGGCAGCTATGAATCTCTGGTTTATTTATATGAAAAGCTTGTCCGTAATAGTAAACTCAATCCTGCGGAAAAGTCGTTGGTTGAACAGGAGTTATCTGCATGTAAGGCAGCATTAGGAATGGAGTTGTTAAAAGTGGGCGATAATTTAAGATCGCGCGATTTATTCCGGCAAGCACTCGGCAGCAGAGGTTCCGTCAAATCGCTTCTTAGATATCTTCTTTCTTTTCTTCCCCCCACGATAGCGGCAAAGACTGTGGCTGGCTGGCATGGATTACACCAAAAGTTCAGTCGAAGAGATTAAATGAAAATTACGTTTATACTACCCGGGCGTGGTAGATCCGGTGGTAATAGGGTCACCGTTATAGCTGCTAATGGTTTGATTGAAAGAGGACATCAGGTTCGCTTACTTGTTCGCAAGCATAGAATGTTTTCCAGGAGGAATTTACGCGCAGCATGGTTGGGAATTCGTTATCCGGGCAGAAATGATTGGCTACAACTGTTTAAAGGCGGCGTTGAGCCTTTTAGTGATCTGGCGAAATTTAGTTTTGAGAGTAATGAAATTGTTATAGCTGTTGGTTTGTGGTCCTGCAAGGAAGTACGACGATTAAAGAGTACCGATATCAAAAAGGTGCATTATGTGCATGGATGGATACCGGACGATAATGAGCTTATGACAGCATGTTGGAGTGAAAACGTACCTAAAATTGTGGTTGCCTCCTATTTGGAAAAGGCCGTTAGCAAAATAACTGGACAGCAGGTTCTTGCGGTGATCCCAAACGGTATCGATACGAATCAATATTATCCTTCGGTACCGGATAGCAAACGAGATGGAGTTGGGACAATTTTTGAGCATGATCGTCGCAAAGATCCGGTCGTTGTTTTGAGTGTTCTTAATAAACTTCGTAAGTATTACCCTGGCATACCGCAGCGTATCATTGGCTCAGGACGTAGGCCAAGAGAGATTCCATCGGATATATATTTAAGGCTGCCATCGATTGAAAAGGCTCGATATATCTATTCCCGAAGTTTAGT